>SDNM01000173.1 GCA_004524385.1 Promethearchaeota archaeon | reverse complement strand
TTAAACCAATTAATTAAAATATTAATGGCTTGAATAATAAAACTTCCGGAACCACAGCTAATATCAATAAGTTTTCTATCATCTATATAACTTTCAGAATTATATTGAACAGCATTTAAAATATAATCAACTACGAATAAAGGAGTATAAAATTCTCCTAACCTTTTTCTAACTTCATATTTTAAACTTTTTTCATAAATCTTTCCTATTAAATCTAAATTTGAACCAGAATGATTAATCTTCTTTAATTCATGAATATTGTCTTTAAGTTTATCGGAATTAAATATTTGTTCAATAGCTTCTTTAAGAGAATCTCTATTTTTTTTACTTTTTAGATTTCTTTTATAATATTCAATTAGTCTTGCGACTAAATTTTCCTTTTTCAAATAATCTATAAAATCTCTCATAAAAGAACAAAATCTAACGATTATATCTCAAAAATAAGTTTTAAGATTATTTCTTTTTTATTATTTGCTTTTTAATAAACTCAATAAATCTTTTTAGAAATATTAAGTTCTAAAAAATTATGGAAATTACAAAGAGAGAGTTATATGATTTTAAAGATCGTAAACTTCCAGATAAAATATGTTTTAAACCTATTGGGATAATTCATACCAAATTTAAAGCCTTAAAGGGAATTCCTATTCAATTCTCTCAATCTGATTCAATTGGGACAATTGAAATATTTCATGAGTATAAGCCCGCATTAAAAGATTTAGATGGATTTTCTCATATTTATTGCTTGTATTACTTCGATTTGGTTAAACGACCCGTTCCTCTTCAATCTAAGCCCTTTTTAATAGATGAAATAAAAGGAGTGTTTGCAATTCGAACTCCTTTTCGCCCCAATCCAATTGGGATCTCAATTTTTGAAATTTTAGAAATTAAGGACAATCTTATACAAGTTAAAAATATTGATATTTTAGATAAAACTCCAATATTAGACATTAAACCATATTTGTACGAGTTTGATTGTATGAAGACAAAAAAAATTGGATGGTTGGAGGGAAAAATTAAGAAAAAAACAAGTTAATCTTTTTTTACAAAAAGAACAATATTTATATATTAAACTAAGATATATGAATCTTGGTTAAGAATTGGAAATTCAACCTTATCTAAAATTTAGAATTTAATATGATTATTACTATAATTCTTATTTCCATCTCAACAACGATTTCTATTATTGGAATTATTTATGGTCTAACCCATCGTGAGAATTATGGAAGTAAAATTAGTGTATATTTGAACAATTTATTATTTCTTTTCTTTGGAATCTTTTTTTTTACTTTTTTTACTTTATCTTCTAATAAATATTTTAGTAAAGAGATTGCATTAATATTATGGAATATATCATTAATAATTTGGGTGATTTCAGTAGCATTGCTGAATGCAGCTCATGCATTTGCAATAGAACATAAAAAAATCATAAATTTATCTACTTTTCTTTATTCATTTTTAGGAGGGATAAATGTTGTTTTATTACTTTCTCCAGACTCAATAAAGATCATTCAAGAAGAAAATAATTACAGTTTTATTTTTCAAAATTTTCATACACTATTTTTTACCCTAATATTAAATATTACCACAATTATTTTCATGACTCATCGTTATATTCGAAATTTATCTAATTTTCGCGATAAAAAATCAAGTCTTTCATTAATGTTACTAAGCATTCCATTTTCTTATTTAATTATTATTTACTCAATATTTCTTATTACTCAAAATATTTTTATTAAAAATCTTTATTTGCTCTCTTATTTAATATGTTTGTTTTTGTCATTCTATATGATTGCAAAAAGGCCTTCTCTATTTTTTGAACTTACTAATAGAATCTATAATTTCATAGTTTTCCATAAAAGTGGGCTACTTTTATATTCATATAATTTTGAAACAGGCAAAGAGGGTGTAGATTCCTTCTTAAAGGGACCTATCTTAATAGGAATTTCGCATATTCTTTCAAACTTCGCAGATAAAAAAGAACAATTAAATCTTCTTAAAATGGAGGAATTAGATATAGTCTTTGAATATGATAATAAATTTAGTTATGCTATTTTGTTAATAACAAATCATAAAAATTCTATTATTGAAAATGGAGTACAGAGATTTATGGCAAAATTTTCTGAGCTAAATAAAGAGAATTTAATTGAGATTAGTAATTCCAGCAAATTAATTGATATCTCAAAATTTAAAAATGCAAAGGAAATTATTATTGAATATTTTAATCCTTATCTTATAAAACAAATTGAATGAAATTCTCATTAAAATAAAACCAATCAATCTTTAATTTTTGATAAAATTATTTGTATAAAAGTCGTTATTCCGATAAAAATTTAAATAAGATTATGCATAATAGTCATGTTAAACAATGTATAATCCTTTAACGATTTCTGTAATTATAGTTTATTTTATATGTTTAATTATAATCATATTTACAATAGTTCATGTTGCTCGTCATCATAAAAACTTCGGCACAGTTCTAAACTCAATTTTAACCATTATATCTGTCTTTTTTATTGGAATAATTTATTCTACTCTTTTTATCTTTTCTATAATTATTTATCTATCAGAATATGTCAATCTTCTACTATGGAAGCTATCCGTTATTATGGGTTTTGTATCTTTAGAAATAGTTGTTCTTGTCAGTTCTTTTATGATAGAGTATAAAAAGATACCATTTTTTCCACTTTTATGTTATACAATTCTTCTTGGATTTCTAATAGGATCTCTGTTTTTCCTTGAATCAATTCAAATTATTCATAAATCATCCAATTCATCACCTTATTTAGTTATAGATACATCAGAGATTAATTTCATTTTTAATCCCTTAACAGGTTTAATAACTATTATCTTTTTAACTTTAATTTTGATTAATTTATTATATGTAGGGATTATATTATATTTCAAATCAAGAGAACCAAAAATCATTATAGGATTTTCGATAAATGCTATTATTTTATGGATCCCATTAATATTGTATATACTTTATATTATTTTCCAATTAGCTGTCTATAGAGAATTACATATTATATTTATCATGATAAATTCAATTGTTTTATGTATAACATTAATTAAGAGACCTGAAATGTTTCAAGTATTAACTAATAAAGTCTACTTTCTTAATATTTACCATAAATCCGGAATTTTATTATATTCTTATGAATTCGAAAAAGAAGGGATTTTGACTGATTCTATCATATGGGGTAATATATTAATAGGTATAAACCATATCCTTTCAGAGTTCATTGATTCAAGAGATAAAATAGATATGCTTCAAACCAAAAAGGCTAAAATTATCGTCAACTACAATAATGAATATGGATTTGCTGTCTTAGTCATTTCTAACCAAAAGAATGAAATTTTAGTAAATTTAATGGAAAATTTTACGAATGATTTTAAAGATCGATATAAGAATGAACTAATGGAAATTCAAGATTTAAATAAAATAATAGATGTATCAGATTTTAAAGGCACCAAAGAGATGATCTTAAAAAATTTTAAAATTTATTTATAGGTAATAATTTATTTAGGTCCATCTCTTTTTGAGAAATTCTTCTATGGATGTTTTACCAATTTGATTTATCCTTAAGTAATTTAAATATATAACTATCGACTAATGCATCCCAGGAAGCTACTATAATATTTTCATGCGCACCAATTGTCCCCCAAGAACTGTCTTTGTCGTATGTTTCTGCTAGAACCCTTACTTTTGATGCCGTTCCTTCTTGATTTATTATTCTAACTTTAAAATCTGATAAATCAATTTCCTTTATACTTGGATAAAAGTAGACCAATGCTTTTTTGAGTGCATTGTCAAGGGAATTAACCGGTCCGTTGCCTTCAGCTGCTGTGTGGAATAATTCATTACCAACTTTAACTTTAATAGTTGCTTCAGAGATTAAATTACCTTTATACACTTCCGTAAGTACCCTAAATCCCTCCAATTCGAAAAACTTGTTTCTATAATAATTTGGATCTTGTATGTTCATATCCATACTTCTCATTATGATTTCTAGCGATCCTTCAGCACCTTCAAATGAAAAACCCATATTTTCTTTTTCTTTTATTACTCCAAGGATTGCGTTAACTTTAGGATTTTTTTCCGTTAATGTTATACCAAATTTTTTAGCCATATGCAAAATCGAACTTTTACCGGCTAATTCTGAAATTTTTATATTTCGTGAATTGCCAACTAATTCAGGATCTATATGTTCATAAGTTCTAACATCTTTTAACATCGCTGAGATATGGACACCACCCTTATGTGAAAAAGCATTTTTCCCTACGAATGGTTGATCTAGATCAGCTTGCAAATTCGCCATTTCATATACAAAGTGAGAAACTTCAGTTAAATTTGACAAATTTTCATCTCTTATACTATTTATTCCCATTTTTAATTTTAAAATAGGTATAATTGAAGTTAAATCCGTATTTCCGCATCTTTCACCAAAGCCGTTAATAGTCCCTTGAATTAAATTAGCCCCATTTAAGTAACTCTCTAAAGAAATTGCGTTTGCTAATCCCGAATCGTTATGAGCGTGGATT
>SDNM01000172.1 GCA_004524385.1 Promethearchaeota archaeon | reverse complement strand
TTAATTTAAGATCGTTTGTCTCAGCCGTCCAATCATTAATCAGTGCAGCAACTTTTGAATAGAATTCTATATGGATGGGTCCTTTACGATCTGTTATTTCACCCTTTTCATTAATATAAACGAGGTCGCTGGGCTTATGTATCTTAGGTAATTTCCTTATAACTCTGGAGATGGAACTCTTATCCTCAGGATCATAGGCAGCGATCATATTTTCAAAAGCATCATCTACATTCACATCATCCGTTACAAGAGCCGCATATAAAGCTACTTGAATATAGGTAAATACATCTATTAATACATTATCCAGATACAAGCTCGAACTGTCTCGGGAATTCTTACATTCCCAATTAAAGAATCCTACTCCTTTAACCATGAGAGAAAGCAAATCAGTTAATCGATAATTAGCTCTTGTATCAAAGTAAGTTTTCATTTCTCCCTCATTCTTAAAATTATACAATTTGTACACGAGTTGATATATATCAACATCTTTTCCATTTACATCTTTTCCAAGCGCTTTTTGGAACTCCTTGAGCAATTCATTACTTGGAGGATTTCGAAGGTTATACATAAATGCTTCGTAAAACTCCATATTATCGAACCTAAAACCGTTTCTAACAAATTCTTGAAGGATAAAATACGATTCAAGAAACGTAAAAGATAATGACTCAAGATACCAACCAGGATGAGTGGAATGTTTTTTGTCGAATTCTTGCATCGTGGTAGCCCATGTGCCCGTGAAAAAGCTTTCCGAGAATCTAAGAAGTGCAAAAGGTAACCCTTTTCTCATAAACTCATTAATTAAGCTTTCTTTAGTTGCTGCATCAGTTTTACTCAAAAAATCATCAATCTTCGTAGATAATTCCTCTTATCTATCTATCATAAAATAGTTAGTTAATTTTTATTTCAGCGATAGAAAAATAAAAAAACTAAATCTTTTTTGAAGATTTTTCATATATCTCTTTAAAATATTTATCTGACATTCCTGCGATATAATCTCGCACAATAAGAGTCAAATTGTTCTTTTTAAGGGGTTTAAAATAAGTAGTATAATTTTCATTATCAATATATTCGATATGATCTTTAAAAACTGGTGCGTCGTAATTTTCCTCTTCTAAATCTTTTAGACATTTTTTAAAAATCAATTCGAATTTTTCAGTTAATTCATCTGCGTAGGGAATTATAGAATCTTTTTTTTGTAATAAATCTCTTCTAAGATATATCTCTTTATTGTTAAACGATTTTAATTCTTTCAAAGCCTCAAATATTTTTTCAGAATATCCAATTATATCGTTATCTAAACTAAAGTTAAGGAGATCCATTATCAATGTATTGATAATCTTTCGATTTGTATCGCCAAGAATTTTTATGCAAGTTTCCGGTATTTCTCTTCTCTTGATAAATTTTAACAAAATAGCATCTTCAATGTCTCTTCCTATATAAGAGATAGCGTCAGCAAATCTTACAACAACACCTTCATTTGACATAGGAATTCTCTTAATTTTATTTTTGTTAAAGCAATCATTATATTCTTTAAAATGGTCATTCCAAGTTTTACCATTAATTTTTTTTGGTTTTAACTTTTGTTCGTTAATTTCTCCATCATGGCAGAGGATTCCATCCAATACCTGTAGGGTTAAATTTAATCCATTAGCAGGCTTCTTAGGAAATCTTTTTTCTAGATGGGTTAGCCATCTAATACTTTGCCCATTATGCAGAAATTTTCCCATATTATTTTTCCTGCTAATTTCGTTTAGAATATATTCACCTAAATGGCCAAATGGTGGATGTCCAATGTCATGACCTAAAGCAATTGCCTCTATTAAATCGGTATTAAGTTTTAAAACCCTACCAATCTGGCGCGCTATTCTTGAGACTAATATTACATGCAATGAACGATGTGTAATATTTGCGTTATTTATATCAAAAAATACCTGAGTTTTATCTATATATCGAGCATAAGCTTTCGAATGAACAATCCGATCCACATCTCTGAAAAAAGGAGATCTAATATCGATATAATTTTTATCTTCTTCTTTTTCTTCATAATATCTTACAGCTTGCGAATCTAATATTCCATGGATTCCTATATCGCTATCTCTTCTTAAACGCAACCGAAGCTGTTCTATCTTGTTATGATCCATAGTTCAAGTTAATGTTAATACTCAGTATATAAATAAAGACAACATGTAATAATAAAATATTTGCTTATATTATCCAAATCTTATATCTATTGCGTTATGAGGACATTTTTCCTTACATCGAAGACAAAGGTTACATTCGCCATTACCTGTAAAAAATTCATAAGGCTCATCTAAAATTCTGACCTGCTTAGGACAGACTCGTTCGCATATACCACAATCTGCTCTACCAACACATCGAACTGGGCTTCTTGTTAGCTTTAAGAAGCTATAACGACTTAACCTCGCAGCAATCGCACCAAATGGGCACATATATTTGCAATAAACTCGTGGATAGAATATTGCTAACATTATAACAATTAAATAGAAAAGAAAGAAAAAAAAAACCCAAAAGTCAGAAAAAAGTGGCTCTAATGCAGTTTGTTCCCAATTTTCGAAAATTTCGGTCATTAAATTGGGAAAAAAGACAAAAATATATTCTGATAATGAAAAGAATCCTACTGGTTGTTCTGCCCAAGAACCTAGATTTTCTTTATAATCGTTATGAAATGCTATATCAGTTGTTTTAGTTATCCCTAAAGGAACAATAATAATTAATAGTAATACAATAAGGAAATATTTGAATTTTAATAAATTTTCATGTGTTTCCTTTTTAACAGTTTTATTTTTAGCTCCTAGTGTGGATAAACCATCTTGGATTGTTCCGATAGGACAGATCCACCCGCAAAAAAACCTGTTTGTAAATAATATGAATAATAAAAATAGAGCTATAATAAAAAATGGAAATTCACCTTTTGCCATAGAATAAAATAAATATTCTACGAAACCAGCTCCCTTTGAGAGGGGATTTCTTGGTGAATTGAGAAATGGGAGAGCTTTTAAAAAAACTTCAAAGCTTTTTAAATTAATAGAGAAAATCGCCTCAATAATTACGTAATTAATGACGATGAATGCAATAATCTGAACAATTCTTCTCCATATAGATATTTTATAGTTTGATATATCCAATACTAACCAACTCTATACTCTATACTATTTAAATACACATAAGATTAATAATTCTAAAAATAATTACTATCTTAAAAAAAATTAGTTTTCTTATTAAAAATAAAGAGCTTTCATTCAAAAAAAATTGTTTCAAGATTCTTAGTATAAGATTTATATTTCAATCTTTTAATAATAATGTTTCTCTATTAAGGGGTGATTTCGTGCTCTTTCTCAATTTTTTATGAATCATCTGGGATAAGCTAACACATTTGCTGGATTCTCCATGATTAGTTATCACCATTTTTGGTCTAGGTTGGATTTTTCTTAAGAATTGGGAAATCTGGCTACGCGAACTATGACCTGAGAACCCTTCAAGCGTAAAAACCTTTAAATTCAATTTTACAAGTTGAGTTCGCCCTTTTTGGTTTATATATTGAAACTCTTTGAAGCCCCTTTGAATTCTATTACCTAATGTTCCAGCTACTTGATAAGAAACAAAAATTAGCGAATTTTTGACGTCGTTTGCTAATTCTCTTAAATACTGCACAGATGGACCTCCAATCAGCATGCCACTCGTCGCCATTATAATACATGGTCCTCCTTTAATAATATCTAATCGTTCTTCGTGAGAAGTTACGGTCGTGAAGAAGTCTGACAAGAATGGATTTTTTCCTTGATGTAAAATTTTCTCCCTAAGATCGCTGCTAAGAAAATCCGGGTTAGCAGTGTGAATTGCTGTAGCTTCACTTATTAATCCATCAAGGAATATAGGGACTTTTTCTATAATGTCTTTAGAGATAAATTCTTCTAAAATTATTATTAGTTCTTGAGCTCTTCCTACAGCTAATACTGGAATTAAAACCTTGCCCCCCTTTCTAAGAGTAGAATTTAAGATTTGTTTAAGTTCTTTTTCTGATTCTTGTCGACTCGGAATCCGATCTTGTGGCCCGCCATAAGTAGCCTCAATAAGTAAACTTTCAACTCTTGGAAATTTAACAGTAGCCTTTTCAAGCAATCGCGTTTTTTGAAATTTAAAATCGCCTGTATAAACAAAGTTGTACCCCCCTTTTCCAAAGTGTAAATGTATTATAGAAGATCCTAATATATGACCAGAATTGTGAAGGGTTAATTTAATATCAGGTGCTATATCTGTTACTTTTCCCCAAGATAGAGGTATTGTATGAAGTACAGCTGCTTTAACATCTCTTTTAGAATATGGAGGACTTATACCTTCTTTTTCACAAATTTGAACATAATCCAATTGGAGCATGGTAGATAAATTTCTCGTCGGTAATGTGGAATACACAGGCCCTCTGTAACCATATTTGAAGAGAAATGGAACAAGACCACAATGATCTAAATGTGCATGAGATATAATGATGGCATCTAGATCTCTTACTGAAAACTCAGGAATATCAAAGAAAGGGAATTTATCTTTA
>SDNM01000171.1 GCA_004524385.1 Promethearchaeota archaeon | reverse complement strand
TCCATTATTTAAAGCATATTTAACACTACCTTCTTTTCGATTTGTCATCAATGTCCTGTATCCCCCACCAAATTCTTCACTTGAACCATGTGAGGAATAAATTTCTACTACTTTTTCAAACTCATTATCAACTTCATTCCATGAAGTACCCATTGGCCAACTCTGTGTAGTATGAGAAATAATAGCGCATTCTATACCTTTTAATTGATTGTATAATTGATGCTGAAAACATCCTTCTTTTGATATATAATCAATTAGAGGGGCCTTTTCAGCAAATTCAAGTGGAAAAAGAACAACTTTATCACTTACTAACTCATAGGGACAATCTAGATTTAATACAGCTTTTGCATAAAGAACTCTTCCAGACCATTCATAACCCGGTATTGCGACAAATGACTCATCAGTGAATTCTTTACATAATTCTATCAATTCTTGCCATACCTCATTTGTATATGAGTAAGGATACATAGTTCTACCTTCCATCCAAGTGTTAGTTCTCTGGTTTATATGATCTCCTAAGGCAGCAAAATCATGAAAAATATTATTTTTAGCATAATTAAATCCATCTCGACCTGTGCCAATACCATCCGAAAATTCTCTTGTATGAATATGAGTATCCCCCCAATAGACTTGAGTTGAAAAATCCTTATCCCATACAATGGGATTGGACTCACCATAAAGCCCCTCAAACTGAACCGTTAATCTTCCGATATTTGATAATAATTCTTGAGCAGTAGGGAAATCACCAAATCCTAAATTTTCCCTCATTAATGTTTCTACTTTTGTCATTTCTCCCATATATTTCTTGAATGTTAGCTTTTGTTCAAGTTTGGCATATCCTTTTTCCATTTGAGCATATTCTGGAAAATTAAGACAATTATCACCCTTCAAGCGCACACTTTCATTAAAGCCATAATCCCTATTCCCGTTTTTATCTAAGGCTACAATATGAATGTCCGCGGGTTTATCTTGGTAAATAGTAGGGATCTTAATTAGGAAGAATGGGGCCTTACCAGCCACCATTTTTACTTGTTTTGTTCCTATTCTTGTAAATAGTTTCTCTTTCAGAAGTTTATAGTCAAGTGCTACATAAACAGGATCAATATATGCGATATCACCACTGGTAAATCTTTCTTTAGATTCATTATAATTAAATTCAACACTTCCACCGATTTCCAGAGGTTCATTTATTTGATATAATACCATTATTTGAGATTTTGCTGATTTAATTCTCCCTTTTACTGTTGATTTGATAGATATTATACCCGATTTTAAATCGATTGGTTCCCAGCCATAAGGAATAATAAATCGAAACATAGTGCCTCTCGGATATTCCTTTTTTGCGGTAAAAATAATCTGAATGGAAGCTTGAGAATCAATAATTACTTCTGAATTGACATTAAATTGAATTTGATCTAGTGTATCGGGCTCTTCACAATAATCAAAGTACGGAGATTTTGGTTTTTTACTCATTAACTTTACACTCTTTTTCAACTTTTAAATTTAAATAGTAATAATTCTAAGAAATTTTTTAGGATTTGCATGCCGATGGGCTTTATTCTGATGGATTCGGGTTGGAATTGAAAATCATAATTATATGTCATTTAGTTTGTCTTTAAATAGTTGCTCATCAAATTCCTCATCGATTTCGAGGATTAAAGGAGCTTTGAAAACAGGATCAATTCTTCGATATTTCCTTAATTTTAAGATATTTTTATCATGAGTAGCAATGGTGATAACTTTTAATCTATCCATAGTGGATAAGATTAAAGTATCTCTTCCACCAATTCCTAATTGTGAATAATATTTCATTTTTTGAGTCACATCTACTAGTAAGAGTTCATCAACTTCAATAATCTGGCAATTCTCTGTTGAGATTAAGGATAATAATAAATCTTCAATAATTTCTTTATCTAAATCTTTTCTTAAATCTGCTGTCTTATATAAATTATGTCCAATCTCAATCGGAATAATCGAACTTAGAATAATTTCTTCCTTAAATAAAATCCCGTCCTTCTCTGTACCATTCATCCACCTTTTAATATTTTGATGCTCTAAAGCATTGATATCCCAATAATAAATCCAAATCTGAGAATCTATTGTAATCATAAGTTAATCAAGTATTTTTTGAAATTCAATTGGTTCTTTAGAGTTTTCTTTCAATTTTTTACTAAATTCTTCAGACTTGCTAATGAAATCTTCCATTGAATTTGATTTCCGCAATATAATCTTATCTTCTTGTATTTGAAAGAGTAATCTCTCTCCAGATTTAATATTAAGCAATTTTCTTATTTCGCTTGGGATTAAAATCCTTCCTTTATCATCTAATTTAGATTCTGCATTCATTTTTATTCAATTATATTTATTTTTTTCCACTAAGTGGATCATAGTGGGAGAGAAATTTAAATTTTTATCTTTAGTTTTCATATAATTTTTTTACCTCATAGTATTTTCTCTAATGTTCTCTATTAAATATAAAGTCAAGAAGTTTTTTAGTATTTTTAAACGAACTTCAGAACAATAATTTTTAATAGAAATTAAAATAAATTATTGATATCATTATATCATTTTTTTCAATTTATGAGTAACCAACAACAGAAAGAAATAGATAGAACTTTTCTTATTATGTGCCAATTTACTTCAGCACATTTTTGGGGGGGAGCAATCCTTCCAGTAAGTATCATTTATATCATCGAAAACATTTCAGGAACCACACCTTTTTTGCTAAGTATTTTAGTGGCGATAACTACTGCTATGCTTTTAATTAGCACAATTTTTTTCGGTTTTTTAAGCGAAAAATTGACCAAGAAAAATGCCAAGAAAAATGCATTGATTATTTCAGAAGCTATTTTATTTTTTTCTCTTGGATTAGCTGCTTTCGCGCCAAACTTTATTTTTTATTCTATTTGCTTAGCTATATCTTCATTTGCTGGAGGAGCATTTACTCCATTAGCAGTTACAATGGTATCAGAATTATATCCTCCAGAAGAGAGAGGAAATAAATATGGAGTAATGAGTTTTTGGAATATTCTCGGAGCTGGAGGGGGAATTCTTTTTGGCGCCATATTCAACTCTTTTTTAGGACCTCTTGGATGGAGAATTATGTACGGTTTGATTGCTTTATTAGGATTATTGAATATAATTTCTTATTATCATTTCGGAATAGAACCCGAGAGAGGGCGAGTTGAACCAGAATTCCACGATTTTGAGGGCAATATTGAATACGACTATAAGATAACATTTCAAAAATTTAAGAGATTAATTAAAAAACGAACCGTTGCTGGTATTTTATTATTTGTTTTAATTTCATCTATTTGCATAGTTCCCCTTGGATTATGGACAATATATTATTTTTCTACAAAATTTGGAGGTAATAGGGAAGTGGCTATGTTATATGCTACGCTATTAGTTATCCTAACTGGTTTTGGGACCTTATTTGGAAATTTAATTGGAGGAAAAATCGGGGATAAATTATATAAGTCTGGAAAGCCCCGAAGACGAGTTGTATTAGTGCTAATTTCTGTTATGATTGGGTCTTTTACTTTATTTATTTTCTACATGATTCCGTTTAATAAATCAACCTTAATTTGGGTAATAATATCTTGGACATTATTATTATTCATAGGATTTTTCTCTTACTTAATTGGGGGGTTTTATACTGGAAATCTCGGTGCTATATACTCTGAAGTATGTTCTCCTGAGGAAAGAAGTACTATTAATTCAATAAGTTTAATAATGTCTAATATCGGAGGGATCATAGGACATCTAATAATGGCTGTTATGCTTCAAGACTCGTTATCAAATTTATCAATAGCGATTACATTACTCTTAATAATTTTCATTTTTAGCAGTTTTATTTTGATAATCCCAAATTTAAATTACTCAAGAGAAGCAATGGAATGTAGAGAATTAATGGAAACTCGAAGGAAAGAAATAGAAGCTAAAAAAATTAATATATGAGATTAGATCTTGCTTTTCTGTGCATTAGTACTTGGCTATACCAAGTATAGGATTTGGAAAAAGCTAAACGTTATAACTTAAAATTAACTCTCAAATTGCTAAAAGATTAAATTATGCAAAGTCTAATATTACTATAATAATAGTGGTTGGCGTATGCAAAATGAATACTGACATTTCAGATTTAGAAAAATTAACATGGGCGAAAAAAAAAGCCACTGAATGGTATGCGCAACACCCTTGGCTTGTAGGATGTAATTATATTCCCAGTAATGCTATCAATCAGCTCGAAATGTTTCAAGCCGATACTTTTGATAGTGATCAAATTGATAAAGAGCTTGGTTGGGCACAATCAATTGGTTTTAACCTATTACGAATCTATTTGCATTACTTATTATGGGAGCAAGATGCCTCAGGATTAAAAAAGCGGATGAAGGACCTTCTTGAAATCTGTGAAAAACATCGAATGAAAGTTCTTTTTGTTTTTTTTGATGATTGTTGGGTACAAGACCCAAAAATAGGTAAACAACCAGAACCAATTCCGGGAGTACATAATTCTGGTTGGGCTGCAAGTCCTGGAAGTAAGCGAGTTGTTGATAAATCAATCTGGCCAATGT
>SDNM01000170.1 GCA_004524385.1 Promethearchaeota archaeon | reverse complement strand
CCCGTAATCGCTATTCTTAAATAATGAAAAAATTCAACAATATCGCCTTTTATAAATCCGTCCATAATTCATCTTCCTCTGAACTAAGCCAGTCCTTCTTTAAACTTGACTCGCTCATAATCGATTTTTCCAAATATTCAAAAATTTTCTTCAATTTTTCAGGGGGAAATTCCTGTTTTCCTTCTTTCTTAGAAGTAGCTAATTTTGGCATTTTAATCACTATAAATTACTTTTCTATGTTGATTGTATTATTTATGCTATTTATAAATAAGTATAATAATTCTGATTAACGCGATTATAAATGATATAGGATTAATATCAAAAGGATCGTCATTATTTTACCTTAGAAATAACACTATTTTTTAACACTAAGTCTAATCCCGTTTTTTTTATTTCTCTTCCATGAGTAAATATTATCCTCTTGATTATCTTAGTATCAACATCAAAATGGTCTGCTAAATCTTCAATATTAACATTTTCAACAATTTCAAAGAATTCAGGTAGTTCTTGTATTATCTCTTTCTCGAATGATTTTAAACTTTTATCTAGAGAAATTTTTAAATTTTCTCTTTGTATTTCCTCTGTTATTTCTTTAAAATCAATTTCATAGTTTACTTTTAAAAGATCGTGATTGTCTTCTATCCAATTATGTATCAGATTACGTACAATTTCAGATTTTGATACATCTCTTTTTTTTGACATTTTCAATATTACCATATCATCAAATTCTCCTATAGTAAATGTTATTCTGGGCTTTGATGATTCATTTGTATTAGAAGTCATGTTATGTAGATATTCCGACAAAAATCTTATTTTCTATATGATTAATTATTTTTTACATATTTAAATCTTTGGTGCAATATCGATCATGAAATGCATCACAGGCGATGCATTTAAATATCTGGATGACATAATAATATTATATAAGAAATATCTTCAAAATTAAATTTAAAATTCCTCCAAATATAGGTTATGTGTGTGAAATGTTGGAACTGATCTATCAAGAACCGGAAATAAATACTCGCGATCAAATAACGATTGATATTATTAAAGACGGAAAGGAGTTTCTGGAACAATTTGAACTGAACCAGCGAATACTATTAGATTCTGTATCTATAATATATCGATTCTTAAAATTAAATGGCAAAATCCCACATAACCTATATAAATTTTTTATTGGAGCATATTATATAGTTAGCAGGCATCCATGGACTTTTCCAGCACACGAAAATAAAAAGAAGTTTTGCCGCAAGTTTGGCATTCAGACAAGTTCTTTGGATTATTCAGTAGAAAAAATAGTTGGAACGCTACATATCTCTAAGATTTTGGATGATAAGAATTATCCATATTATCTCGATAAGAAGAATGATGTTGGATTCAAACTTGCGAAAAGCGTCGTTAAGAGTGAGGTTGATAAAGCAATGATGGAATTCTTGATATGCAATCAGCCGATTAATTCTCAAATCTTAAGTGAGGAATTGATAAATAAAATCATATTTGAAATGAAAATCTTCCCTGAGGAGCTTTTTAGACAGTTTTACGAGATAATTTTTAAGTTAGTCGAAGATTCCCTTCATGAATATTACGAGTACGTTCAATTACAGGATAAATATTTTATTTAAGTCGTCTTATTCATCTTTCCTATTAACAAACTTCTGATAATCATGAAGCTTTCTTAATACCACAGTAGCGAGCTCTGGATTACCTCCAAAAACCATTATTTTATTTTTGTCATATTGTTCATAAACTGGACTATCAAAACCTGAAGCGAATCCAATATAAATAATCTTTTTATCTGGATATTTAAGACATAAATTAATTTCATCTTTTATACTTTTTTTAAACCTTTGAGCCGCTACTTGCTTTAATAGTGTAACCATTCTTTGAGCATAATCATTTACTGGTTTTAGAGATTTAATTGTTTCACTAAGACCAGCTGAAGTTAGTGTAATAATTATATCAAAACACTCGGATTTTAACATCAGTTCAGTTATTACTTTATAAAGATCGAAATCACGCGTAGCTACCAAATCAACAGGATTATTACGGCTCCAATAAAACGGAAGGTACTTTGAAATTTCTTCAATGAGCTGAGGACCATTTGGTACTTTAGTTAAATCAACGACATTAATCCCATTTTTTTCACATAAATCAGTTAGATGTACAACAAAACCTCCTCCACCTGAGATAATCCCTGCCCGTAAAGGATCATTTTTTGGAAGGGGTAATAAATATTCTGCTCCTTTAGTCAAATATATTAACTCTGTTAATTGCTCAGCATAAATTACACCAGTTTGTTTAAAAACAGATTTATAAATGTTTAATGAACCAGCTATTGATCCAGTATGACTGTTTGCTGCTCTGGCACCGCTTTTAGTGACTCCTGCCTTAAGAAAGACTATCGGTTTTTTTTTGGTTGTTGCTGTACAAATCTCTTTAAATCGTGAACCGGCACGTAATCCTTCCACAAATAACGCAATAACTTTTGTTTGTTCATCCTGCGCGTAATAATCTAGATAATCTTCTAAAGTTAAAGAAGCCTCATTCCCACTTGACACAAAATATCTTATATTTTGCAATGCATTACATAAAACCGTTCCCATTGTTCCAGATTGAGAAACAATTGAGATATGTCCTGGTGTTGGGATCATAAAACCAAATCCTAAATGTAGAGGGGATGATTTATCTTCCGATGAATAAAATCCCATCGAATTAGGGCCTATAAAAATTAATCCTCCTTTATCAGCAACTTTTACTAATTCTTTATTTTCATCTTGTCTGTCTTCTGATTTTACTTCACCAAATCCAGCCGTTATGATAGCTGCTGTGTGGATATCATTTTCGATAGCTTGTTTTATAGTATCAAGCACAGCATTTGGAGGCACAACTATTCCAACAAGATCGATTTTTTCCGGACATTTATCGAGTGAGGGATACACATCCATTCCTAATATTTTCCTTTTCTGATATTTTGGATTAGGATTAATAGGATAGATTTTCTTTGTAAAACCACAACTTAGAACACTCCCAAATACAAAGGAGCCAATTTTTATCATACTGTCAGTCGCCCCCACAATTGCAATATTTTTAGGATTAAACATGACTTTCATTAATTCTAATTTTTCTTCAGCATTCATTTGTATTTTTTCCTTCTTTGAATTGAGAGTTATTTTTAAAAAGAGCGTATAATATTAATTCTATCTTATTTTTTATACAAAAAAAAAATTCTCTTTATTAATATAGGTTTAAACCGAAAATACATGACCTATTAAATTTTAAAATTTAATATGCTAAAATTCTATAATCAAGCAATATTTAGACTATTATAAATTGGTTTTAGGTCTAATACGATCCCAAAATTGGTCGTAATGTGATTAAATTAGGTAAAAATGGAAAAATATCTATTCTAAGATGTCTGACGAACGGTACACAGAAGATTTCCAAGCTATGATTAATATTGCTATTTTGAATAGCTTGGGGTTCTTCTTTATGGGATTTATAGTTCCGGTAATTGCGAGGTTCAATATGAATGCGTCTGGACTAGTAATCGGGATTATTATATCTTTACTTGTAATTGGTATGATGACCAGTAGTTCTTTCGTTGGAATATTAATAGATAAAGTTAAGTCAAGAAAAAATTTAATTTTTATAGGTTCCATTGGTCGTGCACTTTCATATTTCGTAATATATGCTGCTATAGCCATGAATTCTTTGATAGGGCTTGGTATAGGATATTTTGCACTTGGATTTATGGCTGGTTTTTTTTGGATACCATTTGATACACTCGTAGCAGAAAAATCAAATAAAGATCATCGTTCTCATGCCTTTGGCAAACGAGATGCTGCTAATGGGAAAGGTCAACTTATTGGAGCTTTAATAGGTTTTATTATTCTCCTATGGCTTAGTCTTTATACAGATAATCCTTTCCTTTTATATAGTTCTATTCTCATTTTTGGAGTAGCAAATTTTATCGCTGGATTTAAATTTATTCACGATGTAGATGAGTCGGTTAAATTCTTTTACGATGAACCACAATTAAAGGAACCTTCTAAAATAAAATGGCCAAAATCAATGATTATAGGTTTGATTTTTTTATGTTGTCTCGTTCGCTTCAGTAGTATTAACACTAACTTAGCATGGCCGTTTTTAAACATCTATATATTAGAAAATATTACTGATAATTTCTTCATCTTTATTTTAATATTTTTACCAATTGGTTTCATAGCTATATTTTTAGCACCGAAATTAGGGAAAATTGTTGATAAACTGAATCCGATAATTGGAATTAGCATTGTAATTTTAATAGGGGCATTTGTTACTTGGTTTTTAATTAATACAACAAATATTTTGCTTTTCGCAATGCTTTTAATAATTGATGTAACTATAGGAATTGCCGGGGGATTAATCTTTCGGAATCTTCTTAGTAGAATCAGCATTGAACATCGTGGAAAAGTTATGGGACTTAGCTCTTTTTTCACAAGTCTTGGTTCGGCTATAGGGCCAATCTTAGGTGGGTATGTCTGGGATAATTTTGGTCCAAAAGCACCGTTTATCATCTCAATTTTTGTAGAATTATGCTTAATTCCACTCTTTT
>SDNM01000169.1 GCA_004524385.1 Promethearchaeota archaeon | reverse complement strand
TCTTTAATTTTAATAACTCGTCAATATTAAGACCATCTTCATCGTAAATGGCACCTTTTATCGTTGAAATTCCAGTTAATTTGTAATTTAATTCTCTTAAATACATTGCAATACTGGTTCCAACTTTACCAAATCCTTCTAATATAATTTTCGGCTTACTTTTTTTAGTATTTTGGTTTGAATATTGAAGGATAGTATCCAAACAATTAACTACTCCATATCCAGTAAATAATTCTTCAATAGGAATATCATCTATCATTAAACCAATTTTTCTAGGAGTTAATTCTGGCATACCAATAATATTAAATATTCGTTCCAAATCCGTATCATATGTGCCCATGTCTGGTCCTGGATAATAAACTTTTTCTTTAATAAATGGAGCTAATGAGAGAGCAAAGCTTGTTATTAATAAATCACGATTTTTATCAAGCGGGTCTCCAATTAATCCAGACTTCGCACCCCCTGCTGGTAATCCAAATGTACTAAACTTTAAAGTCATAGCACGGGATAGCCTCACTATTTCGCTAATTGTAATGTTTTGAGCAAATCTAATCCCTCCTGCTGGAACACCATAAGCAGAATTATCTATTACTAAAATACTTTTCATATTTACTTGAGGGTTACTCAATATTGTGATTTTTTCAGGACCAAATTCATCATACAAATCTTTATTGTTTATATCAAAACTAGAAATATACTTATCAACTCTTAGGATTTTCTAAATGATTAAGAATTCTTTAAGATTTTATAAATTCATCTAAATTAAAATGAATTATGGTTTAATTACCAAAAATTTTTGATTAGAATCTAAAGCACGTTATTCTGTTTTAAATATAATAAATATTGTGAGCTGGAACATATATAGGTGCCCAATTTAACAAGCCAATTACTTTATGAGCACTCTCATTTTCAGGCACTACACGTCTCATTTCATACTCTAAAGAATTCCCCCTTTTAGCTTCTGGAGAAACTCTTACTAATCCCTTTCTTAGATATGTAAGATCATTTATATTGGGATTTAATATTGGTTTTGAATTTAAAACAGCATAAAGAGGGAATATTATTTCATGATAACCAGAATGCCCATTAGGACAATAATTTAATCCGGGTATATTTGGAATGATACAACCCTCATCACAAAAATGGAGAATAAAACATCTATCTTCATTCAACTCATGTTCAATCACGCGACCTATATGGATCTGAGGTTTTAAAACGCCAGTCTTTATAAGTTCATATTCTTTGACGCTTTTTCTTTGCTTATCATTAATATAATCCACTATTTTCG
Source organism: Promethearchaeota archaeon (assembly GCA_004524385.1). Classification (GTDB taxonomy): domain Archaea; phylum Asgardarchaeota; class Lokiarchaeia; order Sigyniarchaeales; family SOKP01; genus LW40-45. Next base: position 3,327 of record SDNM01000169.1, on the reverse strand, counting down.
GTCCATTTTCTAATACAGATTTAAATGGACGTTTGACTTTTAATAATCCTGATATACATGTTGCGCCAGAGCCATAAGAGCCAAAATAAATCGTATCATTTGATCGAGCATAATTCTCAAGGATATAAATTATTTGGGCCCATAATGCCGCCGAATAAAGGTTCCCAAAGTTCATTGGGACTCTTAATTGTGGAAGAGCTCTACCCTTAACGCTTGAGATCAACCAATTTGAGACTTTTTCCAATTTCGAACTTTCAAAGCCTTTTTCTTTCAATTTCCAATAAATGTATTCAGGAACAACACTTATATTATGCAAAAACGAATCTAACTTCTGAAATATGGAATCTTTTATTTGGTCTCTATCAATATTTGACACTCTTTTTATATCGTGAATCCAACGTTTATAAATGATTTCTTGCATACATTTTAAGGCAAGTTTTGAATAAGGAGCATGAAATGTATAATAATCCGCATAAAAATTACCGATATTGGCAACTAAATCATCATACGCGCGTAGTTGGAAGTTCAGATACGCTTCTACAGAATATTTACCATTAGGTACTTGAGCATTGATTTCATTTGCATTTCTATAAAAATCATTAACATTGCCTGAAACTTTGCCAAATTTTTTACTAAAAGTCGCCACTCGAGGATTTTTTGAAATGACGAATGCTGTTGCGCCTGAACCTTGAGTAGGTTCTCCTGGACTTCCAAGTTCATAAGATGATATGTCGGCATTTATAATGAGTGCTTTATTTATAACATCTTTTTCAATTAAAGAAATCGCATTTATTATTGCGAGAGTACCAGCAGCACACGCATTATATACATCTTGAGTCATTGAATTAGGTGAACACCCAAGTAATTCAGCAAAAATATTAGATACTGATTTTACGGCATAAGTAACTGTTTCTGTACCAACAAAAACAGCATCAATCTCTTTAGGATCGATATTACCTTTTGCCAATGCGTTATATCCTGCTTTTAGACCAATTGAAATTATATCTTCGTCAATTTCGGGAAATCTCATTTCATGTAAGAGTAGCCCTTTTTTAAATTTGTTTGGATCAATTTGACGCTTCAGGGCGAGTTCTTCTAAATCTAAATAATTTCTTGGAGCGTGAAATCCAACTGAGTCGATACCAATGTTGGTAAAGAGATAATCATTGTTTAACATTATTTTACCGTTAGTATGCTAGTTTTTCCTGATTTTATTTATATATTATTTAATAAATTTTTATTAAATTTTTAATAATTTATTTTAACCAATTCGTCAATAAATACTTTTTCCTCGTTTTAAAGGATTAAAAGTCTAAATTTCTAAAGTTCTTCTTTTATTAAATAATTCTTTTATATAAATACTTATTTATATTATAAAGGAGTTCCCAGGGGAACTTCCAGGGATTTCCCGAATTATATAATTTATTATTTCAAAAGATTTTGGAGTATGAATACTCTATGAATAAAATTCTATTATTTTTTTAAATTTTCTAAAGTATTTTCAAGCTTTTTAATTTCTTAATTAAAAAAAAACCTTATTTAATAAAATACATATTTCATATTAATAATATTAACAATCAATTATTGATCTTAAAACAAAAAAAGTAAAAAAACGGTTTCTCAAAGGTTAAATAAATTCCCAAAATTTTTTTATGACTATATATTTTTATTCATAGGTGTTATATTAATTGGAAATTGAACTCACAGAATTGCAGAAATTACCTAGCGATAAAATCCCGAGACATATAGGTTTGATTCCTGATGGGAATAGACGTTGGGCACAAAAGAATAATGTTCATAGAAATGTGGGACATTATAAAGGATATGAAGTAGTGAAAAAAATTCTTTTATCTTGTTTTGAAGCAGGAATTAAGTATCTAACTTTATATGCCCTGTCTCTCGAAAATGCTTATAAACGACCTAAGGATGAGCTAAAATATATCTACAAGATTATAAAACTTGCCGTGGAGACCGTAAAAAACGAGCCAATTGTTACTGAAGAAAAAATTAGATTTAATGTAATTGGCAGATTGGATTTACTACCACAAGATGTACAAGAAAAAATTAATGAGTTAATTGAATACACTAAGGATTTTGATGGTGCCTTTGTCAATGTATTAATCATGTATGATGGACAAGCTGAAATTGTAGATGCTATGAAAGATATTATTAGTGATAATGTTTCTCCTGATAAAATCGATCGTAAACTTGTTAAAAATTATTTATACACCCATGATTTCCCAGAGGTGGACCTGATCGTCCGCACTGGAATGGAAGATGGCGCAAGAATTTCAGGATTTCTTTTATGGGATGCATCCTACGCAGAGTTTAAATTTAGAAACGAATTTTGGCCAGAATACAATGAAGATTTGTTATTAGAGGATATAACAGATTACATTAATAGAAATAGGCGTAAGGGAAAATAAAATTTCTTTCATTTCTTTAAGAATTTCTTTTTGCTTAGATTTAAAACTGAATTCTTTTTCCAATTTATGAGTAAAGTGTACTTTAATTTCACAAGAATAATTAGATATGCTCTCTAAGAGAATGGAATAATTTGTAGTAAAAACACTTATAAATTAAAAATTATGTGTTACATCATTCAGATAGATATTATATAAGAATATTCTTAGTTTTTAAAATGGAAATATCGGATCCTGATCAAACGATTTCATTGAATATAACGCATTTTCCACAAAATTTATTAATCCCTTCCAATGACAATAAAATAATTATTCAAGCAACAAATCGTTTTAACAAGCAAGCTTTATTCAAATTTGCTTTTGAGGCGGAAAATTTAAATCTTAATATTCCAGACGAATTACAAAAAGATACTATCGAATTTGGACCAGGGGAATCCAAAACAGTCGAAATTAAATTAACACCTATAGTTGATGGTTTTGGAAAATTGTCTATGTTTGTAAATTGGATGAAAATTGTGGAATATACTGTAAAAGTAAAAAAAGTAAGAAATTCGATTGTAGATAGTCAAATTAACAATATTTTACAAAAGCAAACATTATCAGCCTCTAAATTTACCGATGATTTTAATCTGGATGATTTTATTATAAAAATGACTAAGGACGAGATAAAGCAACTTGAAAAAGAATTAGAAAAAAAAAAGAAAGAATACGAATCTTTACATCTAGAAAATTCAACTAATGATTCAGATAAAAAACGTAAAAAAAATAAGGATAGTATTGAAGAAATTGAGATTGATGAGATGGGACTTTCATCAGAAATTGAAGATATTTCAAGAAAATTAGTAAAAGGATATCTTTCCAATAAGGATTTGGAAAAAGCGTTAGAATTAGCGTTGGAATTGCC
>SDNM01000168.1 GCA_004524385.1 Promethearchaeota archaeon | reverse complement strand
TGATTCTATGAATACCTTCTTCTTTAAATTTCCGATAATTCTTGATTTCTTTCCTAGTATCAGCAGTCATTTTAAGCATAAATTTTAAGCTTTTGTCTACATTTGGGTATTTAACAAACTCTTCAATGCCTAATTTATCTGCTAATTCTTCAGCAATTCTTATATCAGATTTACACTCTCCAAGTGGTTCGATTGCTTTATTAGCGATAGTAACATATGGACCAGAGGGCCAAGGCCTTGTAAGATCACTTCTTTCTGCAATACTTGAAACAGGTAAAATTATATCGGCATATCTTGCCGTAGGTGTAAGCCATAACTCAGAAATAACCATATAATCAAGCTTTTTCAACGCTTGAACAGATTTATTAACATTTCCTACTTGGTTTAAAAAGTTATTACTTACAAACCATGCAAACTTTGCATCAAACGGATAACCCCCTTCTTTGCCTTTTAATATAGCATCAAACATCTTGTTTGTATGACATCTTGCTTGTAACCTCAAATTTAAATCCATAGAGCCTCGCACAGATTTCAACCCCTCTTCAACGGGATTCCTTCTTGGAGGAGGAATTCCAGCTCTGAAAAACATGTGACCAAAGGGAATACCCATCAATCCACCTGCAGCACTTCCTCCATGAACTCCAATATTTCCTGTCATCGCAGTTAAAGTAATAGCTGCACGATTATATAATTCACCTACAGCAGACCTTGCTGGACCTTGGCAATCCATGAGGGCTGCAGGTTTAGTTGTTCCATATTCCATTGCAAGATCTGTTATAATTTGAGCCGGAACAGAAGTTATTTTTTCTGCCCATTCAGGGGTTTTTGGGATACCATCTTCATCTCCCATTACATAAGCATTATATTTATCAAAACCTACTGTGTATTTGTCCAAGAACTCTTGATCATGTAAGTTTTCTTTGATTATTACATATGCCATAGCTGCCATCATAGCTACATCAGTTCCAGGGATAATTGGTATCCATTGATCTGCCAGAATTACAGCAGAATCAGTATATCTTGGATCAATGCTTACAATTCTTATTCCTTTTTCTTTAGCTTTGATGAGATTGAAAATGGTATCTGTTCCAGAAATCATTCTTGCGGGATCCCAGCCCCACATTATGATGAGTTTTGAATTTAATAAATCTTCACGACTGTGTCCTACAAATGGAGATTTATACATTGATTGAGTAGCATATACAGCACCTTCAGAGGATATATTTCCATAATGTGTTGAATACCCACCAAACTGAGTAAATAATCTCCACATTGCAAGCATTCCATCATGAAAAGCTGCCAGATATCCCCCTCCTATTGCTAAAAATATGCTTGAATTACCATATTTTTCTTTAACTTCCTTAAGTTTTTCAGCAATTTCAGTTAAAGCCTCATCCCAGGAGATTCTCTTAAATTTTCCAGAGCCTTTTGGGCCATCTCTTTTTAAGGGATATTTTAATCGATTAGGATTATATATATGTTGTCGAAGAGCTCGACATCTTAAACATGCTCTAAGCTGCTTTTCCTTAACTTCATAATCGTCTGTTTCGATTCTTGTTATTTTTCCTTCTTCTACATGAAACCTAAGTGGACACCTTCCACCACAGTCAAAGGCAGAAGTTGTTCGGACAATCTTAATCTTTTCTTCTTCTTGCAATTCTTCTTGATTTTCCATAATATTTTCTCCACTTATTTTATATTAATATTTTTTTTTTATGGAATTATTATGTTTCACTTATCAGCCAAACAATATATTAGGGGTAGCTAAACCTTCAGTTTTAGATGGTAAACCCTTCATCAATTCACTTTTAACTTGCTCAGCTAAGACTTCAGGAGTATATGGTTTTCCATCATTTTGAATCATTTTTACAGCCCTCCATCCACGATACACCCAAACTTTATCACCTATTGCTCTAAATACCTCTCCATTGATTTTTCTAGCCTTATCTGAGGCTAAAAACACAACTAAAGGTGCAAAGTGCGAGGGATGGAAAATATCAAATCCCCCTTTCGTTTTGGTGTTCATAAATCCAACAAGTTTTGGAGTTAAATCAGTAGTCATTGGAGTTCTCGCACTTGGTACAACGCAATTAACAGTAGCATACTTACTTAATTCTCGAGATACGATTAAGGTGAAAGTTGCGAGGCCTGATTTAGCCGCGCCATAATTAGACTGCCCAACATTACCATATAATCCAGAGTCAGAAGCCGTATTGATAATACGCCCAAAATTTTTTAGTTTAGGATCTTCCTTACCCATTTTTCGAAAATAAACAGCAGCATGGCGTGTTAAATTAAATGTACCCTTTAAGCTAACTGCTACAACATCGTCAAATTCTTGTTCCGTCATATTAAAGATCATTCTATCCCTAATAATCCCTGCATTATTCACCACAATGTCTAATTTACCAAATTCCGAAATCGCTTGTTCAATCATCTCTGCTGTTTTTTTAAAATCAGTTACAGAGTCAAAATTAGCAACGGCCTTAGCTCCAAGTTTTTCGCATTCCCTGGTTACTTCATCCGCGCCACTAATATCATTGATCACTAAATTACATCCTTCTTTTGCCATTAATAACGCTTCTTCTCTCCCTAAACCACGTCCAGCGCCAGTTATAATGGCAACTTTATTCTCAAGCATCTTTCCCATTTTTTTCACTTCTAATTTTTTTCGCTATAAATGATCAATTTTTCTTATTCAATAAAGTTCTATTTTTTTAAAATTATTCTAAATGAAATTCTATGCAAAACAGACTTTTAAAAAGAGAAATTATTAGATATTTTTTTAAAGCATTCATGAATGAAAGATTTATATAATATTGATTTGTTTTTCCAAATAACACATAAAAAAGTTATAAAAAAAATAGGTGTTTTAAAAAATGTCAATAGAAGAAAAAGTATGCGTACGAGTCCTTGGAGCCATGATTGGTTACGCCACGGAACAACTAGCGATAGTCGACGAAGAATTTAAAGGGAAATTAAAAGGAATAAGTGAGGTTATCCAATGGAAAATCGGTGACGATATCGCATATTACACTGAAATAAAAGATCAGACAATAAAAGCATCTGATGGAACGGCATCAAATCCAACAATAACCTTTGAGGTCTCTGATGTCTCTGATGCATTAGGTCTATTTACACAAAGAGGGGATACGGATATAACTAAAATAATATCGGCAGGAAAACTTAAAATTAATGGAGATGCCGCAACAGTCCAGAAACTTGGTTTTATATTAGAGACTGTAGGAGAATATATGCAAGGTATGGGAGGTGGCTGATTTTATGGATAAAGTTGAGTTTCAGGCAAAAATGATGTTTTTCATAATGTGTAAAAGTCTAGAGGAGATTGCAAAGGTTGACGAGGACTTACAAGAAGAAATGGAAGATTTTGATGGAAAAATACAATGGAAAATCGCTAGTTTTAAAGGGTATCAAGTCATTGAAGAAGGCAAATATTCTTTTAAGATGGACGAAGAAATTGACGATGCAGACCTCACTATGATAATTGAGAAAGCTGAAGTGGCCAGAGGTTTCTTTTCGGGAGAAGTGGATGCCACGTCGGCCTATATGTCTGGAGACTTAAAGATCGAAGGCGATTTACAATTGGCTATGGGCTTTGGTGCGCTGGCAGAATTTATCCAAGATTATTTAGAACCAATTAGAGGGTAAGCAAGAAAGCACATTTATAATTTTAAAATCAAATAATTTTTATTTTTCTTAGTTTTTTAATCAATATCTTGAATAACGAAAATTATGTAAAAGGGATTATTTTCGCATTAATTGCGCTCTTTTTAGTGTCTTTGCAGCCAATTGTAGCGATTGCGAGGCCAATGGTTATAGATTTTTACATTTTTGCAGCTATGACTTGTCTAATCCAGGCAATAATTTTTTTACCATTAATGCTAATTGAGAGAAAAAAAATAAAATCGTCAATTCAAATTGAACCACTTAATTCTCAAGATTTTGAATTGATTTTGAAAGGATGGAAAAAAAATAAAAAGTTCTTGATTTACTTAGGGATAAATTTTGCCATTGCTCAAGCATTGTTTTTTATAGCCTATCAACTTGCGGGGGCTATAAATGGTTCTCTTGCTCAACAAACAACTATAATTTTTGGGCTTTTCTTTGGGTATATCATAAATCATGATAAAATTTCAAAGATTCAAATTTTCTTTGTATTTGTCTTATTTTTTGGGCTATTTCTTGCTATTACTCAAGGTTCCTTTAATGTTCTTGAATTTAACATAGGCGTAACAATAATGATTGGAATAGCTGCATTATGGATGCTTGCTCATACATTAACTAAACCAATATTAGATCGAAATGAAATGACGCCCACTCAAATAGTTTTTGCAAGAAATATCCTAAGCGGATTAATCTTGATCTCTACATATTTCATCTTCTTTCCAGTGGGTAATATAAAAATGTTGTTTGTCCCTATAAACCTGTTTTTCTTCGCCGCAATGGGAATATTGTACGGATTTGATGTACTTTTCTGGTATAAATGTCTCAACAATATTGAGGTGAGTAAGGCAACAATTCTCGTATCTCCTATGCCAATTTTAGTAGCTCTTTTCGCTTATATTTTTTTAGGTGAGATCTTCACTATTTTTCATCT
>SDNM01000167.1 GCA_004524385.1 Promethearchaeota archaeon | reverse complement strand
ATAACTCATAGGAATAAGTTTTAGCGGGGTGGGCTAGCCTGGTTTATGCCGCAGGGCTCATAACCCTGAGAATATTCTTTCATTGTCGAATGAATAGCAGACTCGTTCGTTCAAAGGTTATAAAATACTGATTTCCAGCAAACTGAAAATCGAACCCCCGCTACCATTTACATCTTTTTCTATTCTTTTTTATAAAATAAGATTAATATAAGTTAAATGTTTAAAAAAAATTTTAAAGATATTTTTTGTTTAATAGATCTTTCTATAAAAAATAAAACTTAATATATATTAGTTGAATTAAAATTAAATTTCTGGAGCTAAAAATTACATGAATGAGATGCAATATCCAAAAAGGTCACCTGCTATTCATTGTTGGATAAAAAATATTTTGGATGGCAAATATTCAATGGAAGATAAATCCCTTTATACTATTTTTGGAAAAGTAAAGAGAGTTCGAATTGTGGCAACAATTATCGATAAGAGAGAGATCTTAAATACTCAATCAACTGAGAGCGATTTTGTTTTAGAAGATGATAATGGTTCTAATTTAAGGATTGAATTCGATTTAGATGATGGAACAGGATTAATAAGAGCTATATTATGGAAAGCGAATCCAGATAAATATAAAGATTTTATAAAAGGAGAAATTGTTGATATTGTTGGTTTAATTAGAAGTTGGAATGAAAATATTCAAATATCACCTGAGATTATCAAGAAAATAAAAGAGCCAAATTTTATTCTGTTAAGAGATGCAGAAATAATAAAAAAGATTAAAGCTGGAGAAATCCAAGAAATACCAGACATTCCAGATGAAACATTGGAGATTGATGAGATTTCTACTGAAATTGACGTTAATAGCCTCTTTGATGATGAAGATTCTTTAGAAATTGATAATATAAAAGAGGAAATTTATTCTGTTATAGAAAAACATTCAATAGAGGGAAATGGAATAAGTTTCAAAAAAATTAAAGAGGTAATCCAAATTTCTGAAGAGAAGTTAAAAAAATATATTAGAGATTTGGAGATGGAATCTAGAATTTACCCATCAGAAAAAAATGTGTATCAAACTTATTAATAGGTTTTTTTCAAAATTCTCCTAATCAAATTGTAAAAATTTTTTTCTTAAGAATTATTATTATTTTATAAAGAAAATGGAAAATGGAGTGGATAATGGATTTAAACGATTATGAAAAACTGTTAGATAGGGCATATAAAAAAATTCCCGAGAATGCAAAGAAATCTTCGAGATTTGAAATTCCTAAGGTAGTTCTTCGAATTGAGAGTAAAAATACATTTATAGTTAATTTTGCGAAAATCATAAACACACTAAATAGAGATGCAAGACATTTCTTAGGAATTTTTTTAAAAAAAGCAGGAACTATGGGTGAAATTCGAGGGCAACAATTATTTTTAAAAAGTATCTATAAGGAGCAAGTATTAAATCGATTAATTGAAGATTACACTAAGAACTATGTTTTATGTAATGTATGTAATAAGCCTGACACAGAAATTCAGAGAGAAGGTAAAAAATTATTTCTTAAATGTGGAGCGTGTGGTGCAAGACTAGAAATTAAAGAGAAATAATAATAATACTACATCAATGGGTTTATTAGAATAAAATGAAAGTATTTTTAAAGATTCATATTAGAAATGAAATAGAAACAGTGGCCGTTTGCGATGAAGACTTATTAAATCAGGTTTTTAAAGAAGGTAATTTAAAAATTGAAATATCAAATCAATTCTTTGGTGGAAATTTAGTAACTCTCGATGATGCTGTTGATATTCTAAAACAATCGTCATATTTTAATATAGTTGGTGAAAATATTATAAATAAAGTTATTGATTGCCATATTCTCCCTAAAGAAGGAGTTAGTTTTATTAATGGTGTTCCAATGGCAATGAAGATGATGTTTTAATGCCAAATAGATTTTGTGCGATATGTGGAAAGGTACTTGATGAATCTGCACCTAATTATGGAATGTGTTATAATTGTTATTTGATGGAACATCCTTTATTTAAATTACCAGAGAAATTATCCATTAAAATTTGTCTTGATTGTGGAAGTTATTCTAAAAAAAATACATGGATCGAACCAGAAATTAATGAACTTTACTTTATTATTGAGGATTCAATTAGAAGATTTATTTTAAAACCATATTTAAAAAAAGATAATATCGAATTCTCTATTTTTTTCGATCAGGAAAGTTTTATTTATTCTTCAAACGATTTATTAAAATCTCTAATCTCAACAGTAAGAGGAACTCTAAAAAGTGATAAAAAGATAACTAATGAAGAAAAAATTAATATTAATATTAATTATGATTTATGTAAAAATTGTTCAAATTTAAGAGGAGGTACCTACTTCTTATCAATTATCCAATTGCGAGTAAAAGATGAAACTTATTTTAATTTAATAAGTGAAGTTTTAGACAATGTTCATATATATGTGGAGAAATTAAACGAGAAAGATCGTAGGCATTATATTTCAAAGATTGAAGATCAAAAATTTGGTGTTGATCTTTATTTGAGCACAAATGAACTGATGAACTATATCATAAATTTTTTAAAACGTAATTACCACTTTTTATTGAAAAGATCAAAGAAATTAGTAGGACGCGATACTCAGAAAGGGAGGAATCTTTATAGATTGAAAAGTCTAATAAAATTCTTACCAATAAATAAAAACGACACAATTTTAATTGATAATAAGAAATATATTGTTGAGAATTTATCAAAAAATAAAGTTTTACTTCGAAGTGAACAAGGTACTAAATTAATAAAGGAATACTCTTATTTTTTTAGAGATAAGATTTTAATTAAAAAAAAATTGGAGGATAAATAATTGGAGAACAACGAGTTCAGTGTAGACGACGATTTAGACGAAGAATTAAACAATAAATCAAATGAGAAAATGGATTCAAACATAGATGATTTGGAAAAAAAAAAAATAGATAACAAAAGAATTAAGAAGATTGACAAAACGAAAAAAAGGGCGGTCATTGAATCTGTCTTTGATGAACGCACGGTTTTCCAATTAAATAAAATATTAACAAATGGACCTTTAGAGAAAATAGAGGGCATAATTTCAGCTGGAAAAGAAGCAAATGTATATCTAGCTTACGATCAAGAAAGTAAAGAAGTTGCAGTAAAAATTTATAAAATTGATAGCAACACTTCAAAATGGATGAGAAACTATATTATAGGAGATCCAAGATTCAAAAAAATTCCGCATAATGTTACGAAAATAATTAATTTGTGGGCAAGTAAAGAGTATAAAAATCTTAAAAGAGCCTTTAAAGCTGATTTAAGCGTACCAGAACCGTTTTATATTAAAAATAACATTTTAATAATGGAATATATTGGTTTTGAGACTATTCCAGCTCCTTTATTAAAAGATATTAAGAATCCTAAAGATAAGATTCTTTTATTTAATGAAATATTAATGTTTATTAAAAGATTATATCAGAAAGCTAAATTAGTTCATGGAGATTTATCAGAATTTAATATTTTATATCATAACCAAAAACCTGTAATAATTGATATTTCTCAAGCGGTTTCCATTCAGCACCCTAAAGCTGAAGTTTATTTAGTCAGAGATATTAAAAATATATTTAATTATTTTGAAAAATTAGGGATAGAGATGCCAGATCCCAGAAAATTCTACTACGATGTCATTAATTTATAGAAATAAAATGGAAAAACAAAAAAATCAAATAAGCTTGATTCTTTAAAAATTATAAATCTAAATTTGCTCGTGAAAGTAAATTAGTTAGAGCTATGAAAATTGGGAAAAATAGGATTGCTGTTATAATTGGGAAAAACGGGAAAACAAAAGAAGAAATTGAAAAGAAATTAGGTGTTAAAATAGATTTAGATAGTAAAACGGGAGATTGTGATATAAACCCAGAATTAAATAATCCTAATTATAGTCCGTTAAATGTTTACACAGCTCAAAAAGTAGTTAATGCAATAAATAGGGGATTTAATCCAATTAAAGCTATGAAATTAATGGAAGATACTTATGAGCTTGAAGTTTTTAACCTTTTAACAATTTTGGGAAAATCAGATAAGCGAATAAAACGGATAAAAGGTCGAATAATTGGTAGAGATGGAGAGATGCGAAAGACAATCGAAAAATTTGGTGAATCTTATATTTCCGTTTATGGAAAAACAGTTTCAATCATAGCTGATTATGAAAATTTACAAATTGCAAGAAAAGCAGTTAGTATGTTAATAAATGGTATGCCGCATCATGTTGTAATAAAATTTTTAGAAAACAAATATTTGGAGAAAAAAAAAGAGAAATTCAGACAATTTTACAAACCCGAATTCTAATCTTTATTTATCAAAATAATTATAATATTTTTTAGATGTATAATTTATTAAATCCTTTCCATATATAATCTCATTTAATTCTTTTATTAAATCAGCAATATTTATTATATCCTCTACAATATATATTTGTTTATATTTTTCCTCTTTATGATTATCAAGAGAAATCTCAAAGCTTTTAATAGTAAAAGAGTCCTTGTTATAAGATTTAAAAATTATAATACTACGAGGATAAAGTGCTTTTTCTTTCAAAAATATTGCCCATCCATCAAAAAAAAACTCATATTTTATGTAAAATAAGTTTTTAAATTGAAATT
>SDNM01000166.1 GCA_004524385.1 Promethearchaeota archaeon | reverse complement strand
GTAAATTCTATATCATCATCAAATCCTTTTGATTTATCCCATTCTCCTTTATTTACTGATACCATCTTACCCGATTGACATGTAATTCCATCATTACTAAGGAAATAGGGGGGATCAGCAAAAATTAAATCAAACTTTTCTTTTTCAAACTGATCCAAAATTTCTATGGCATTTCCATGATATAAAGTGAAATCTTTCTCCTTAAAATAAGGATCTAACATTAGAGCTTATCGAGTAATTTAATTTTAAAATAAACTAACTAAGAAGAATAATGAAGTTTTAAATTATTAATTTTAAAGTATTAAATTATCAATTCGTTATTACTATTTACACAAATTTTGAAAGAAGTATTCCTTAACATAAAAATAAACTAAATTATTAGCAAATCGCTTCAATATTGAACTCTAGTTCTTTCCATGCGCCAAGCACCATAACCTTGAATTATAAAACAGGTTAAAAACATATACATTGAAATTTTCTGCATTGTGGCATGAAATATTAAACCTTCAGTTGTAATCAGATTTGCGCTAATAAATAAGAGCAATGTATATACAATAGCAACAATCGAATAGATTACTAAACTATAAGCATATATGTTTGGATAATTTTCATTCATGTAGATAATAGCTGAACATAAAATTAATACAAAAATACCGCATACTGAATAAGCAATTGCAAATGTAATATGGATGTTCTTATATATATCCCAGGGAGTTAAAAACGTAATAAACATTAAAATAACCGTAATGATACCAATTATAATAACTGCATTACTCAATTGTTTTTCTCTATTCTTATCTTTAAAGAAAGAAGGAAAATTCATAACAAAAACTAATAAAGAACAAGCTAATATGCAACCTGAAATAGTTGTAATTACACAAGATATTAAATTAGATTTCCCTGAAAGTGCCTTTGTTCGACTTAGATCACTAAATAAATTAACCCAGAAATTATATCCAGGAGAATTAGGATTACTTATTGTACCTCCCGTATAAAAATACATTGCTAATGCTGTTAGGATAATATACTGGACAGATCCAATAATGACAAAAATAAAAGCAAATTCCTTCCATTTTGATTTTATCATTTTTTTCATCTCATAAGATCAAATTCAATCTTTACTTTATGTCTCTGTTTTCTATTTGAACATTAGATATAAATAGTCCTCTAAAATTCAAATCACCTCTTTTTATTTATTAAGTTTAAAGTTTTAAATTATCAATTACTTATTATTTACAAGAAGATTAGTATTGGATAATCGTTATTAATAAGAGAAAATAAAATGATTAATAAGCAAAATTTCGAAGAGTTATTTAATCGACATCTTATCAAAGATATATCACAAGAAGAAATAGAGATTGTATTATCTGGCCAATATGGTAAAGCTTTGGAACTACTTCGAGATGCAGAAGCAACAGGCCTATTTCCAGCATTAGTTGGCCCTCCAGGAGTTGGAAAAACAATTTTATGCAGATATTTCGCAAGTCTTCGAGCAAAAGAGAAGAAAAATCAGAGTTTTTATTGGATTACACTCGATGAATCAATTAAACCTACACACTTTTTAGGGTCATTCGATCCTGCTATTACGTTAAAGAAAGGATTTGTGATAGAAGCATTTCATCCTGGACCTTTGCTCAGTGCTATGTTAGAAGGCGGTACATTTTTGGCAAATGAAATTAACAGAGCGACTGAATACTCACAAAATACTCTATTAGAACCTTTAGAAGAAGCTTCTATTGCTATTCCTCATTTAGGTCGAATTAAAGCAGATAATAATTTCTTTTTTATATGTGCTATGAATCCAGAGGAACTTTCTGGAACTCATCGTTTATCTGAAGCTTTAAAAGATAGAATAAAAGTATGGATAAAGTTAGATTATCCTCAAAAGGCAACGGAGTTAGACATTATTAGAATTAATTTGCCCGAGCATTTTGTAATTGAGGAATCTGAATTAGAATTAATCTATTCCATTATTGAGGAAACTCGAAAAAATAAAATTGATATTGAAATTCCCGCTTCAATAAGAGCAGGAATCGCCATGGCAAAATTATTAGGTCGCCAAAGAGCATTAGAAAAAGAAAAAAAAATTAGTGAAAAAGACTCATATTTTTATTTGTCCGATATCGCAAAGCATGTATTGTTAGGTAGTCTTAAACCTAAACCAGGTATGAAAGTTGAAGATATTGTTGAAAGTATTATTGCTAGAACTTTAGGAGGGTAAAAAGGATTCATGGGTATTTTTCCTGAAAATCCATGTGAATTTGCTGTTGAATTTATTCGTAGGATGAGATATCATCCCGATATAGTCCAAATTCCTTCCTCGAGACAAGTATTATCTATTCCAAAATTAATTTTAGCGCGATACTATCGCAAAGGCTCAGTCAATCCAAATGATTTTATTGAAATTAGCACTATGACTTCCTTTCCTGATAATCAAAAACTTGCTAAAAATCTTGCTTTTGAAATCCTTTTCCCAAATTATAAAAAAGACTTGATGCCCTCCTTTTTCAATGATAAAGAATTTCTTGATCAGATTAATCAAGAGGAATTCATGAATCAAGAATTAAAATCTGAACTAGATCAACTTCAAGATCTAATTGATGAAATAGAATTGACTAAATCAATAGATACAGATTTAATTGAACAAATGGAACAATTTCTTGAAGAATTGAACCAAAATAGAGATAAACAACCTTATGAGTCTGCTTTACAGTTTTTTAATGATGATTCAGAATTATATAAAGAAGAAATAACCTCTTTTGAAGAATTAATTGAAGAAGCGAAAAAAAGAATGATGGAGAAAATCAATTCACTTTCACCGGAGGATCTTAAAGCAGGAGCAGAATTGGATTTGAATGAATTAATTCAGCAGGCATCTAAACGAAATTGGGAAAAAATTACGAGTAAAGCGCTTAATAACCAAGATATTACAAAAGATATAAATGATTTATTTAAATCTGGAAACTTTGAAGATCTTATTAAATCATTGAAAT
Organism: Promethearchaeota archaeon; assembly: GCA_004524385.1. GTDB lineage: Archaea > Asgardarchaeota > Lokiarchaeia > Sigyniarchaeales > SOKP01 > LW40-45. The sequence goes on along the minus strand of SDNM01000166.1, from coordinate 1,657 downwards.
TCTTGAATGAAACGGATGCCATTCCTAAAGATCAAATTCAAAATATGAAAGATGCTCTTGAAAATCAAATACAAAATCTTGACCAATTGTTTCAGGCCGCTAAAAATTTAGGTGATACTCCTAAATTCGACCAAAACAAAGTGTTAGATAATTCTTTACAACAATCTTCTTTTGAACATAATTTTAATCTAGCCAATTCATTGGATCAATATTTTGGAACTAATTTAAGAGCTCAATTGCTTGATAAGTTTAATCAACAATTCAGTGGTTCTAATATGAACCTTTCACTTGAAACTCTCACAAAAAACGCATTTACAAACAAATCATGGAATGATCTTTTAAATCAAGCACTTGAAAATGCGATTCAAGATGCGTTGAAACAGAAGAAGAAATTTGAAGGATTTAAATCTTTATCTCATCAATTACAACAACTTGCAAATTCTTGTGAAAATATGCATTGTAGTCAAAAAATGGAACAGCATCTACCAGAAATAATTAAAAAAGCTATTGAATCATCTGAGAATCCTAACGAATTAAAAAACGTTGTTGAATTTCTTAGAAGTATTGGTTTAAATCCAGAATCAGAAGACATAAAGCGAATTGGAAAAAAACTTGAAATGCCTGAAGATGAAATCTTTGAATTAATAGAACCAAATTATCAACTTCTAAAGAAGCTAATTGATAAAAATGTTGGAGATTTCGAAAGAATAAATAATTTAATGAATCAAATAAAGGATCAAATTAATAAAGATCGAATGAAAGAGCTTTTATCAAGTGCTTTAGCATCTGAAAATCGAGATGCGTTAGGAGCTCTTGGACATTTTAATTTGGAAGAAGCTTTAAAAGGAGCTGGACAAATTGGTGGGGAAGAGGGACAAGATATGCTAATTCAAAGCCTTAGTGCTGGGACCGGGGAAAATTTACTGAAACAGTGGTTTATACACCGTCAGAATTTACATGCTGATGCTAAACAAAAAGTAAAGGAATTAGCAAAAAAAATGCTTATTGAACTAGGAATCTATTATTCTCGAGCACGTTTAGGTAGTTCGGTGTCAGGGCCAATTCCTATTAATATCGTAAGACCATTTATTATAGGTGATGATTTCGATAATGTAGATTTAGAAGAAACTATTAATAACATTATGGAAAAGGGAAAAAAGCTCGATCATATCAATTACGACGATTTTTTTGTCTTCGAAACTGCAAAAGGTTTAAGAAGTGCTTGTTTTGAACTCGATATTAGCGGGTCAATGTCCGGAGAAAAACTAGCTTATATGGCAATCTGTGTTACGATGTTAGTCTATGGAATGAGGAAAGATGAGCTTGGCATTACTTTCTTTGAATCAGACACGCACATTCTAAAAGAATTAGATGAAAAAATAGACTTAGAAAAATTGGCAGATGAATTACTTACGATTAAGGCACGAGGTGGAACAATGGTTCAAAAAGCACTTGAATGGGCACGGCGTCAATTTAAAGAAAAATCTGCCACTCGTGAAAAGCTGAATGTTCTCTTTACAGACGCCGAGATTTTCGATCTTCAGCAATCGCTTAATGAATTAAGAATTTTTCGTACTATGGGGATCGATTTTATTTTAGTTGTGCCAGAAACCTCATTCAACCTTAAAGATGCAAAAAAATTAGTAAAAATTGCTGG
>SDNM01000165.1 GCA_004524385.1 Promethearchaeota archaeon | reverse complement strand
ATTTATTATCTCTATATGGAGCAAAACAAATTGGCAAAAATCGTCTAAGATTATATCCTCGTCTTTTTTCAAATTGATTTAGAAGGTCTTCAGTCCATAACCAACTAGAAGCTAATTCAAGGCTATCCGTGAAAATTGCTCGAAGTGTTGTGCCGAAATGATTTTCAAAATACTTTTTACCCTCTCCGAGATGTAAATCCATATGTTTTTTAATTGATTTGGATGAAAGATGATCTAATACTAAACTTCCCTTTCCTGGTTCTGAACGGCTATCTGCTAACGGATGTATTCCTGAAGGGCCACTATAAAAAGAGAGAATTTGCCAAATTCCTTCAGGAATGTTCCAATTTAAATATAGATCATCATCAACTTTATCAGTTAAATCTATAATCGAATCTCTATCAATGTAGGTGGTTTTAAATTTCCTATATGCAATTTTTCCGGGCTCTTGCCCGGAAAGAGGTTTAAATGCAACTACGGCTTCTAATTTAATTCCTTCATCAATATCCTCTATAATACCAAGGCCTATTTTTCGTGGCCTAATATACTCTGGAATTTTATCAGAATATTCTAATGGGCCTTCAATAGTTTGCTCACCTACCATTAATACTTTCATGGAATCTTCGTTTGAAATATGAGTACCCCCAGCAGGCCAAGCAGATCCAATAGTTAAATCCATTATCATCCCTCGCTTAGATGCTTCGTCTAAAACTGCTTTTACCATTTTATAATAATATGGTTGCATAAATCTATGGGAACGAGCAGCTCTCTCTTTATCCTTCTTTTCTAAATCCATAGGTGAACCAATCATAAAAACTTGGATTTCAGCACCGAAAAATCCCGCTTCGTCTAACTCTTTAACTTCTTTTATTAATTCTTCTTTTTCAACATCTAATCCGGTCCACCACCATCGTACAAGAGGACGAGCATACTTCGGTGGGCTCTTAAATTCAGACCAATCAACCTCTTTTAAATTGAAAGACATGTCAGTTTCACGATTATTTAAAATTCTTTTCAAAATTCCAAACAGAGTCCTGAATTGTATGCAGATTTTTAACTACTTTTCCAGAAGTTTTTGCCTCCATTTCTTTCGCATTAAAAAGGGCTTTGCCTACAGCTAAAGCTCTTTTATGATTCTCATCAACTATTTGTAAAATGTCTCCCTTTTTGATGGAGGCGTCAATTTCTGTAATACCAGGGCGCATAATATCAGCTCCATTTGTTACAAATCTAATTGCACCCTTGTCTACGACTATAGTTTTTAAATCAAGCTTATTATCTAATAATAAGGTTAAAACCGGAATATATCCATCCTCTGATTTCCAAAGTGTTAGCTCATTGTTAACAGCATATAAAGTATCTCCTGCTTCCGTTAAAATCAGCTCAATATTGCATTTCTTTGGAAAAATTTGCTCAATAAAATCATTATTATACTGCTTTAGAATATCTTCTTTAAGATCCCGAATTTCTGTATGCTTGATAAAATGCCGTTGTCTAATGTTCATTATTCATAAAATAATAAAAATTAATATTATAAAAACCTACTTTTTATGAGTTTTATGAGCAAAGTTTATACATCTGCTGTTGTAATAATCCCTCCTGAAAATGTATGGACACCGATCCAAGAAATTCGGAAGATCCATGACCAAAAAATTAATCGATGGATGCCTCATGTCAATCTTTTTTATCCTTTTAGACCTATTAATGAGCTCAATAACCTTGAAAAAGATTTTCATAAAACTTGTCGACAAATTAATTCATTTGAGATATCGCTCAAAATATTTAATTACTTTCATCACGGACATCAAAGATACACAATATGGTTAAATCCAGAACCCGCTAATTTAATAATAGAACTTCAAGAAAAATTGTTAAAAATCGTACCTGATTGCAATGATGTAAATAAACATAAAAATGGTTTTACTCCCCATTTAAGCCTCGGACAGATTTTCGGAAAAAAAGAATTAAGATCTATATTAGAAAAGCTACAAAATCAGTGGGAAGAATTAACCTTTATTCTAAACTCCATTTTTTTTATTTCACGAGAAAAGAATAAATCATCAAAATTTCATATTGAAAAGAAAATTGCTTTGCAGAAATTAATTTAAGCAAAAAGCTTTTTATTAACAGACTCTAAAAAATAAATATCTATATAAGTTTATAATTTATTATAGATAAGAAAAAAACAATATCTTTTTGTATATTATAAAAGGAGGTTTCCCCTTTATGAGTGAAAATAACGATAAAATTGTGTTTCAAGGTCAAACTGAGACAATTTATAAGATAATCGTAATTGGTGACCCCTCTGTTGGTAAAACGAGTCTGTTAAGCAAATACTCAACGAATCTCTTCCCGGAGCAATATTTACCAACCGTCGGAGTAAATATAGTTAAGGAGCAATTAGAAACCACTATTAACAACGAGGATATAGTTGCTACCTTAATGATGTGGGATATCGCGGGACAACCACAGTTCTACATGCTACATAAACCCTATTTCAATGGAGCTGATGGTATAATTCTAGTTTTTGACATTACCCGCAGTTCTAGTTTTTCCAATGTAAAAAATTGGTGGAATACATGCATAAAACATGGGCTTAGTTCAATCCCTCGGGTTTTAATCGGTAATAAGGTTGATTTGAAAGATGATAGAAAAATAGTCCAACCTCACGCAGATCATTTAAGTGAAGAATTAAATGCTGAGTATTTTGAGACTTCAGCAAAAACAGGGGTTAATGTAAAATTAATCTTTGAAACTATTGCAAAGAAAGTATTTCTTTCAAAATCAAAAAAATGATAGAGTGCCCTTTTCTAGTATCCTTGCTTGTGCTAATTCTATAAACAATTTTTTCAAATTCTCATTTTAGTTATAACCTATTTATCCAGAACCCGATTTTTTCTTTAATGTTATTTCTTAAATCCTCTGTTAATGATTTTTTATTATTTAGTAAATTTATAATCTGTGAAATCTCGTAAGAGATTTTATGACCCCCTATGGATGTAAAAATTTTATGTTTAATAGATTCCAGATATGTTTTAATCAATTGAATATCTTCCATCTTATCCATTTCAACCATAAATTCTGATAATTGGCCTGAAATTGACTCTTTAATTTCTGTGATTGAAACATTTCTTTCAATACTTTCACTTTTTTTATATGGTGTAATATTTTGAATTAAAGATTTTATTAGACCAAGTTCCATTTCTATCGCATTTTGATTATCGATGATTTTAATTAATTGAGGAGTAAGCCCCTTAATTTCAATCGTGGCTTTGTCTAAATCTTCAATTTTATCAGACAGGTACTTAACTTTGTGCGTGGTTTTCCCAAATTGAGTTATAAGATCTAACCCAAATTTCTGAAGTATATTTGAAAGTTCATCCATTTTTTTATCCATATTTTTTAATAGTTTTTTAACGTTCTCCTCTTGTTTTGGATCATCTGAGTTTGACATAAATTATCTCCTAAATAAAGAATATTTGGAATAACATATTTTTTTTATTTAATTAATATATTTTTTAAATAAAAAGCTTCTCAAGATTAATAAAAAACTGATCAACTGATATTAATGCTCCAGTATATAAACATAATGACCAAGGATGGTAAATCATTGCTATTTAGGAATTATGGAGATTCCGAAATTGATAGAGATTTATTGGCAGGATTTTTAAGTGCTTTTTCAGGATTCATGAAAGAAATTAGTCGTTCTGACATTAAAAGTACCTCTACAGAAGATTTTAAATATCATTATACAGTAGTTAATTCCTTTATAATCGTTGTATGTGCGGATTTAGAAGATGACGATGCTCAGGTTTATTCAAAAATTAATAAAATTAGAGCTCAATTTATTGAAAATTATGGTAAGTTGTTTGAGAATGGCAATTGGAATGGAAACCGCACTATTTTTTATGACTTTGAAAAGGATTTAGATACTATCGTTTTAGGCGCAATAAAAGTAAGTATAATTGGATTCGGAGGAGTAGGAAAAACTAGTTTACTTCATCTTATATGCGGTAGAGATATTAATCTTGAGTATGTTCCAACGATTACTGCAAACATAAGCTCATTTAAAGGAGAAGAATTAAGTAATCGAGAGATAGTCTTCTGGGACTTCGCTGGACAAAAACAATTCAAGACTTTATGGGGGAGTTTATTAGACGATACACAAATCGCCCTTTTAGTATTAGATTCAACTTTTGAAAATTTAAATACTTCTAAAGAAATTATTAAAGATGTATTGGAAAAATATTACAGAGGCAATTTAATAATAGGAATAGCAAACAAACAAGATTTGTCCCATAGGCTTACTCCTGAATTTTGTGAGAAAATTCTTGCCAATTTATCTGATAAAATACCCCCTATAAAAGTTCATGGAATGATTGCCATCAATCCAAATTATCGTGAAAAAATTTTAGCAATATTAAGAAACGCTATTAATTCATTGAAAGGTTAAGTATTTTATTTTTCCCCTTTTATCTTTATTATTATATTATAGGTGAATTATTTGGTTGAATTTGAAATAGAAGATATAGAATTTGAAGAAGGTAAAGATGGCATAAAAATCATAAAATTGCCCACCTTAACTGAGGAAGAGATAAAGTTAATCGATCCAATAGTTGCTCCAACATCTGGGTTGAGAATTCAAATCTATGATATTATTGAGAACGAAAAATAT
>SDNM01000164.1 GCA_004524385.1 Promethearchaeota archaeon | reverse complement strand
TTTCCGAAATTTTAATCATGCCTGATAATATAGATGAATATTTAAATTAACTAATTAAGTAAAATTCCGCTTAACTATTAATTGAAGATAAAATTAAATTTACAATCCGATTAATATACTTTCCTTTTTGAATTCTGGTAACTCTTGAGACCTTTTTATAATTAAAGCTCAAAGCAAGCACATCTAAATAAGAAAGATTGTATAAAAGCGAAATATTATCGTTATTTCGCATGAATAGATTGTTTAATACTTCTTGGATATCATTATCGCTAATAGCTTTTGACTTAGCTTTCACACGTTTTTTAACCTCATCAATTGCACTATTAAAATGAAGGTCTCTAATTTTTGATATAATACCGCTTAAAACAATGGTATATAAAATTACGATCTCTTCATCAGCGGCATTCTCTTTTAAAACCTCAAGCTTATTTTTTAATTCGTCGTAAATCTCTTTAATTTGAGCATCATCAAGCCCCTTAATTTTTTTAAAATGACGTAGAAAATTCAAATAATTGCCTTCTAAAAAAGAATTTAAATTTTCATTAAATAAATCTTTAAATTTTTTAATTATTTGACCGCTTTGTTTTATCTTAACACTAACTTTTGGAGTTCTACCAATAATGGTATCGGATCCTTCTTCATAAAACTGTTGGTTAACGAGATTATCCGTTGCATTGTAGAGTCTTTCAATTTCCGGATGCACCCTTAAAACACCATCAGTTAAAAAAACAGTATTAATTTATAAATAATATATAAATATTCAATGATATTAATTTTTGGCATATTCAAGTAAATAATTCTACTAAAACGATTTAAAATTTAGTAATATCTAAATCTATATTCATTAACTTTTTATTTTTTTAAACCGTTAAATTTATTTTTAAATGAAATTATATTATTTAATGGGAATTTTTTGATTTTTTCTAAAAGAATTTAAGGTGAATCATTATAGGATTAAGATTGAGCTCCTTTTTCTGCATAGTAGCGTTATTTGGACTAATTTATGCCATAATTTTTGCTTTTGGAATTTGGTATAATTTGAGTCTCTGGTTAATGATTGGATTAACAATTGGTATTATTTTACTACAATATTTATTAGGGCCCATGATAATTAACTGGATTTACAATATTAACTGGATTCCATATGAAGAGTTTCGAAGAGATTATCCCCATTTGGCTGAAGCTGTTGAAAAAGTTATTGAAATAAGAGGAATTAAAACTCCATTAATGGGGATTATTCCAGATAAAAATCCTAATGCATTTACATTTGGCTGGACAAAAAATAGCGCAAGAATAGTAATCACCCAGGGCATCCTTGAATACTTAAATAACGATGAACAAAAGGCAGTAGTCGCTCATGAATTAGGTCATGTTGTACATAATGATTTTATTTTAATGACTTTAGTTTTCGCAATTCCTTTACTGTTATTAACAATTGCTAGATGGTGTTATTATGCAAGTCGGGGCTTTTTTCATAGTGGTGATGATGAAGGTGTAGGTGTAGCCATAGGAGCAGCTTTAACTGTTGTTGCTGCATTATCATATCTATCTTACTTCATAAGTTATTTAATATCATTGGTAATAAGTAGAATAAGAGAATACTATGCTGATGAACACGCTGGAGAAATAACAGAAAATCCTAATTTATTATCAACAGCACTCGTAACAATTGCTTATGGATTATTAATGGAGAGAAATGTTCAGGAAAATCGAACTTCGAGAATTAGAGCTTTGAGAGGATTTGGAATCTTTAATCCGCAAGCCGCCACTGCGTTCGCTGTTTCAAGCGCAAGAGGAGATGGAAAATATTCAAAAGATGCAATTCAAGCCGCCGCAGCATGGGACTTATTCAATCCATGGGCAAAATATTATCAGATCTTTAGCACACATCCATTACCAGCAAAAAGGATAATGCGTTTAAATAAGCAGTGTGATATATATGGGATAAAGCCTGAAATTGATTTTTCATATGCTAAGAAAATTAAAGAGGAACAAGCAGGAAAATCAATGATCCCTGAATTTCTTACAGATATAACAATTATGTATCTACCAATTCTCATTTTTATAGCATTAATAGCTTTGACATTAGTATGGATATTCAATGTAGCTGGATTATATAATATAAGCTCTGGAGGTGTGTTGGATAGTATGATCTCGAATCTTCTCCTATTTTGGGCAATAGGTTTTTATTTAATAGGTTTTAGTGTCCTTATTAAAGTTGCTTTTAAATATAAAAGTGGATTTGAACCAAAGGAGGTTATTGATTTAGTTACCTATGTGAAGGCTTCACCAATTAGAACAATTCCTACTATTCTAGAAGGTAGAATTGTCGGGAGAGGGATCCCAGGGTATTATTTCGGAGAAGATATGCTACTTCAAGATGATACGGGACTTATATACATTGATTATGAATCACTAATTCCCCTCTTTGGTAATTTAATTTTCGGTTTGCGAACAATCAAAAAATATATTGGAAATCATGTTAAAATTATTGGATGGTATCGACGAGGACCTTCGCCATACCTTGAGATTAAGCAAATTGAATCCGTTTCAGGACAGAGAAATAAGAATTATAGAAAACAGGCATCATATATATGGGCTATTATTGCCTTTGTAATTGGATTTATTATCTTTTTAATCTGGATTCAGGTTCTAGTTTAAGTTTTATTTTAACGGTTTAATTTCTGAATTAAGTGGTTTCATTATTTCTTGATATTATTTATTCTGAAGGAGGTAAGGGAGGTACAATATGATCATTCCATTCCTCTTCGACGGGATAATCCCACCAGGATTCAGGAATCTGTGAATAGACACCATATTTATCGAGCCCCTTTTTGAATGCTCTTATGTTTTTTCTTGGCGTTTTGAGAACTTTTGGTTCTGAATAAAAATAGGCTCCAAATCCTCCATGCTTCGTGCCTAAATTTCTCACCATATGCCATACTTCCCGTTCGACCTCTTCGGGTGTTCCATTCACATAAATTGATTGGATATTTACACAGCCCCACATCATAATTTTTCCCCTAAATTTTTGTAAATCCTTATATCCACACATTCGAGGAGAATCAAATTCGATAGCATCTAATCCCCATTCGATTAAAGGAGGAATAAGAGCGTCCATCTTACCACAGCTATGAATGACATAATCGCAACCAAGTTCGTGAACTCTATCAAAAATACGTCTGTAAAACGGTTCATAAATTTTTTTAAATAATTTAGGATTTATTAGAGGTCTTGATTGTTCACCTAAATCCTCCGCAATCATAAATCCATTTGGTTGTAAATCATATTCAGTGCAAGTATCTATAACTTGAATATGATAGTCTGTAATAAAATCTAATAATTCTTTCAATTTTTCAGGATTTCTTCTATGATCTATCAAACAATTATTAAAACCTCTGATCTTGCAAGCTCTTTCAAAAAGTCCAAACGCATAAATGACTAGTCTGTATTTTTTATCATCTTCTTTTGTCGATTTTAGCAACCGTTTGCTTAGAATAAATCTACTCTCATCTCTTGCCTCTAACTTATATTGAGCCTTATATTGTTCTAATTGATCCCAATCTGCCAATACAGATCGCCCAGGATGTCCCATATTATCTTCTCTTCCAGACATATTCCATATACAACCCCACTCATCCACTTCTTCATGGGGAACTGTACGCCATGTATCACCCTCAAATTCCGGTTTCTTTGCCCAGTCAGGTCTATCCCATTTATATCCTCGGATTACATGTGGAAATAATCCGTGTTCATTCTCCGCCCAACCCGGTCTCCACTTCCTCGAATGAATAACTGGTAAAGGTAAAATATCTCCCTCAACTAGATTAAACACTGGTACTTTATCAGGATTTTGGAAGTGCTGTGCTGCCTTGACTCGTTCAAACGAATTCATTTTTTTTAAAATTATTTGATTTTGTTAGTAATAATTATTCCATAACATTAGAAAGTTTGTCTTCTGTATTTTGGAATTATTTCTCGTCGTAATATAATTGAACTTAATCATCTAGGTTTTTTAAAAAAAAAAAAAATCAAAAATAGAATAAGAAAAGAAAAAAAGGTGTTTATTTTCTGGTTTTAAATTTATTACCTATAAATCTTCGGTTAAATCTTCGAACGCTTCCATGGCTAATTCAATAATTTCTTGAAATGCCATCGCATCTTGAAGATTACCTTCAACGGTAATATCTCCTGCCATATATGCTGAGGTAGCGTCAACCTCGCCGAAGAGCATGCCAGCACCAACTGCCATTGTACATGAGAATGTAAAGCTAGGATTGTCTGTTGCACCTTCCCCGTAAGTTATGTCACCGTTTTGTGCCTTGATCCAATACTTCTTATCTACATCTGTAAGAATTTGTTGTACAGATATATCCATATCCTCTAATTCTTCAGCTAGGTCTTCATTTTCCTTGGATACTGCTTGGAAAAATTTAAAGACATCTATCATATCTTCAGGCTTCGCTGCATCAGCGCCCCCATCAAATTTTGCTTTTAAACTTTTTAATAATGCTTCATCAACCATTTTAAATTTCAACCTAATTTTATAATTTTAGTATATTTGTTAATTATTTAATACATTAAATTGTAATTTATAATAACCCATCAAAATATAAAAAGGTTTCAAACTCTTCTAAGATTTTATCATATTTAAGTATTAAAATTTGTTTTTTGTTTTTTGTTTTTTTTTT
>SDNM01000163.1 GCA_004524385.1 Promethearchaeota archaeon | reverse complement strand
TTAACAGTTTTATTCTCTCGATCTATTGAAATTACTTCGTTATTTACTCTAACATCTATATTAAATCTATCTAAAAATCTCTGAGGAGTAACTAATTCTAAGGAACGTCGATCTTTTATCACGTTGCCCACATAATATGGTAGTCCACAATTGGCAAAAGACACATATAGACCACGATCAAGCATAATTATTTCGATATTTTCTTTAAGGCGTCTTAATCGAGCAGCAGCGGATGCTCCACCCGCAACACCACCAATAATCACTACTCTTTCCATAATTATTAATCACAAAAATAGGAATTTATCAAAATTATTATAATCAAGTAATGAAAAAAAAAAAAGTTTTTAATTCAATTCTAATCAAGAATTATTACTACGTCTACAAATAACTCATACTGCTCGTCCTCATCAAAGTCATGAATAACCACTTTTTCAACTTCGTCAAGTTCTCCTTTAATTTCAATTACTTCAGATTGATATAAGATCTTAACATCAGAACGCTCAAGTTTTTTCCGTATTTCTACCCTACCTGGTGTAGATTTAGCAGAAGTAACTAGTATAACTCTACCCGTATATTCAGTCAATTTTAAAGCTAGCTCTAAAGATTCATCTCCCGTATCGGAGACTATAATTCTTTTATCTCTGAATTGTTCTAAATCATTAACTTTTTTATATACGCCTTTACCAAGAAATTCTTCTAATCCAAGGATAACTCTAACTTCTAACTGGCAAGATGTTACTACCTCTAGTTCTGGATTTGAACCCGTGCGGTAATTGTCTATAGCAGCCTGTAGGGCATCTGCCGCTAAGTTCGAGCAATGCATTTTAATAGGGGGCAAGCCATCTAATTCGTCAGCTACATCACCTCTTGATATCTTATAAGCATCGTCAAGTGTCATACCTTTAGCCATTTCAGTTATCATTGAGGATGTTGAGACGGCTGAGCCACACCCAAACGTCTTAAATTTTATATCAGTAATAATTTCTTCTCCTTCTTTGTTTTTTCCCACTTTAATGTAGATCCACATTAGATCTCCACATACAGGATTACCAACCTTACCAACTCCGTCAGCATCTTCTATTTCTCCCACATTTCTTGGGTTCCTAAAGTGATCCATAACTTTTTCGGTATATTTATGCACACTCATTTAATTTACCTCCTTTTTAATTTGTTCTAAAAATTTTGGTGGTGTAAGAGGTGATAAAACTCTTAACTTTCTTACTACCTCTGGTAAAACTTCTATAATTTTATCAACATCCTTTTCCTCAGAAAATCTCCCTAATGTCAATAATAAGCTACCATGTGCCTCTTCATGCAATAGACCACATGATATTAACGTATGGGAAGGTTCAAGCGTTTTTGAAGAGCAAGCTGATCCAGTGGCAACTTCTACATTTTCATCTTTTAGAGCGAGTAGTAATGATTCACCCTCAATATAATCAAAGCGGAAATTCGCATTATGAGGTGTCCGTTCTTCAGGGTGTCCGTTTAAGTAGGATTTAGGGATCTTTAAAATTCCCTCAATCAGTTTATCTCTTAATTTTTTCAATCTTGCAGCTTCTGTATTAATTTCAGCTTTCATTATTTCTGCTGCTTTAGCAAAACCCACAATTCCAGGCATGTTTTCTGAACCTGATCGCATCCCCTTCTCTTGGCCTCCTCCAATAATAATTGGATTGACCCTTACCCCTTTTTTTAAATATAAAGCACCAATCCCTCTAGGGCCATAAATTTCATTGGAAGAAAGAGTCAATAAATCGAATGGAACCTTTTGCACGTCTATAGGAACAGAAGATTGCGTAGCTACCGCATCAGAATGGAACCAAACTTTATGTTTTTGGGCGATTTCCGCGATTTCTTCTATAGGTTGTAAAGTTCCAATTTCATTACTAGCTGTAGATATTGAAATTAAAATGGTTTTATCATTTATCAAACGCTCAAGTTTATTCAGATTAATTCTCCCATATTGATCCACTGAAAGTCGACTTACTTTAAATCCCTGTCTTTCTAAATATTTTCCTATATTTAAGATTGAGATATGTTCGATTTCTGAGATAATTATATGATTTCCTTTTCTTTTATTTCGCAACGCTCCTCCAATTATCGCAAGGTTATTCGATTCTGTAGCACCAGCAGTAAAGATTATATTGTCTGGGCTTGGAGCATTGATAAATTCTGCTATTTTTTGTCTAGACTCTTCTAATTTCTTCGTTGCATTATAACCATAAAGATGTAATGAGGATGGATTACCAAATTCTTCTATAAAATATGGTTTCATCGCATCAAATACACGCGGATCCACTGGTTTAGCTGCTTGATAATCTAAGTAAGCATTCATTATTTATCCCTCCGTTTTATAAAAAAAATTAAAGAAATATATTAGAACCACATGGTTGCATCAGCTTCTAATGCTAAATCATTTAAAGTTGCTGCTCCAACAATTTTAACACCTGGAATTAACTCAACTTTCTCCCAACCCAACATTCTTTTTGAGGCTTCACAAACTAAAATTTCTACACCAGTTTCCAATGTTTTATCAATCATTTCTTTAACAGATGGAAAATCACCCAGTTTTATTTTTTCCGCCTCCCCTGGTTTTAATATTTTTAAACCAGTCCCTAAATAATATACTGTTGCATCAATATCCATAGCTTTCGCTGTTTGGGCTAAGACTAAGGGGGAATATTGACGTTCAGGATCGCCGCTTGTTTGTACATACAATATCCTTTTTCCCATTTCGTATCACTCCTATTTTATTTTTTTTTCTTAAAAATAAATGTTAAAATATCGTCCTCCTTTCTAAAATCTAAAATTTCTGTCTCAGTTCTTTTAGCCCACCTTTGTAAATCTTCTTCAGCAGCAGGATCGTCAGCAGTGACTTTAAAACATTGACCAATTTGAAGAGTTTCAGACAGATTTCGTACTTCAAATAAAGGTTCTGGACAAAATAATCCAGTTGTATCCAACTCCTCTTCAATTTCAAATTCATTATTTTCCTTATCACTCAATTTTTTCAACCTCACTTTTTATGCTTAATAAGATAATTTTTTGCTTTATATTGATTTCGTAAATTAGAAAGGATCTTTTTTGTTATATACAATGTTATTATTTAGATCTTTTACCAAAAAGATAAATATTGTTATTATAATTTAGATAAAATAAAGAATAATTGAAGAATTAGTATAAAGCAATCTTAAAAAGACTTTTATAATTTATAAACTTCGGAAAAAAATAAGTCCAAGAAAGGTTGAAATAACTATTAAGTTTATCCCTCAACCAACTATATTCTTTACACAGGAAAAGCGATTAATTATATTTTATTAACGATTTGAATTTGCAGATTTACTAATATATGTTAAATTTATTAGAGTGAATAATTCTAAACAGATAATTTTTTAAAAAGTAAATTTATCTAATTCAATAGGATTCAAAGGGGATCTAGAAATATAATGTCGAAAGATGCTTTAAAGTTTTTTCAATCTTATATTGAAGAAATGGTTGATATTGGTGGTAAAAATTTACCTAAGTCGGTTTCTACAAAATTAGGCGCTAAATTAGGTAAAATTTACAAAAAAAAGAGAATTAAAGATTTTTCGTCCGCAGTAAAGAAAAGTTTTAAAGTATTAGGAGCGAAGACAAAAATTGTGAAATTGAATGAGAACAAATATGAAATTAAAGTAAAACATAAACATAAGTTTTGTCCAATTGGTGGTAAATACTCTCCTGAAAAGGCGGAATTTGTCCAAAAAACTATTTGCGTTCCATTTTATATCGGATTCTTAAACGAATTAAATCCTGAAATAAAATATAACATAACGGTCCAGAAATGCATTGTCAATAGTCATACGAATCTTTGTAAATTTTTATTATTCCCAGAAAAAAAAGATAAAGTTAAGATAGATTAAGTACAATTACTAGGATTTTTGATGATTATTTGAAATAACTAACTTAAAACGTTTATAATTTAAAATATGTTAATTCAATTCTGAAATATCATTTCGGTTTTAAGTAATCTTATAATTTAAAAAGATCGGCGTGATTTTAATGGTAAATATAAAAAAATGGGAAGAAGAAGAACATTGGGTCGAAATTGATTTAGATCTTTGTGTAGGCGCTGCTGAATGTGTGGAAGTTTTTCCTGTAGAGGTATATGATATTGAGAACGGAAAGGTTATTGCAGAGAATATAGCTGAATGTATTGACTGTATGGCATGTCAAGATGTATGTCCCACTAATGCTATTTTAAATCATTCTGCTTGGTAAAAAAAATCGATTTTAAGTTAAAAATCGTTTTAATAATTGAAATCTTTTTTCTCTTGATATTCTATTTCTTACAGGATTCCAATTTCCATACAGTTCTTCATGAAAAATGGGTTTTTTAATTCTATAAAATATACCTAATGTATATTTTGATTTACTCTTCGCAGTTAAAAAAGCCTCCTCTTGAGTTTCAGGAGTTTCATCTAAAAACTCAACTTTTTCTCTATATTCTTCCCATGAGTGATAAGGCACGGCGGGTTGTAGAATTTCAATAAATGAAAAACCTTTATGTTGTATTGATTGAACTAGAACTTCTGTAAGATGATCAAGCTTTCCAGAAAAACATCTTGCCACGAAAGTGGCACCTGCTTCAATTAATAAACTAATTGCATTAAAGGGGTTTTCGAAACTACCACCTGGTGTAGAAGGTCCCTGCCATC
>SDNM01000162.1 GCA_004524385.1 Promethearchaeota archaeon | reverse complement strand
TAAATCCGATTTTTCTAAGAAAATAATAAAATAAAAGGGATGTAGCGTAAAATCCAGTTAAATTTACAATTATAAATCCTAGAAGAGTCTCAACTGGTAGAATTGCAACTAATAAAGGGGTTAATATTCTATACATGAAAATGGGTCTTCTATCTCTAAAATTAGAATCTGCCATAACATAATATATATGTGCATCGCCATCTGTACGTACCGTTAAGAATGGATTTATAAAAATTACGCCAATTACTATTATACATAGAATTGTTAGGAAACACATTAGATTAAGTATAAAAAATTGAAATCTCGGTGAATCTTTGTTTATATTCATTGTTCTGATACGTTTCATAAAAATTCTAAAATTTGGTTAGTAATAATATTAATTCTAATAATTTAAATAAAGTTATCCCATCGTTTTATGTATATACTGATTGAAAAGGTTTTTATTAGGGACAAAATAATATCAATGGGATAGAGGTCTTTATTTTAATTATATAAAGGATTCTAAGAGAATTATGCCTTTAGTAAATTGATTATTTTAGAATTATTTAGACAATTTCTAAATTCTAATGGAATTTTTATTTCTAGTGTTTAAAGATATTTCGTTTTCCTCAGAATTCCTAATCTTTAAATCTTTGAATATCAAATAGACTAGGATTAACACTAAATATATAGCGAAGAAAGACAATAAAAGCACGTAATAAACATAACATTCAAATTCAGTTATAATTTTGGGAGTATATCTGAAAAAATAAAGAGAACCAATTATTTGACTTATGAGTAAAATTAATGTAATTATCAGGATCAAAATTAAATATTTTCTTTGAAGCGGATTTTTGAGTAAATATAAGCTTATTGGGATAATTATAGGAAAAGCTAAAAAAATAGGACGGGTATAATCTATTGCATAAAGACCTTGTAGAAATATAAATGGTAGAAGGATTAATGATTTCTTTAAAAAAGGATTTTCGATTTTTTTTGAATATAAATATAAAAAACTAATCAGCCATAAGACCCCAAAGGTTATATAGAACATATATGGATGAAAGAAAATATTTATTTTGATAATGTTCAGATGCCATTGTAGAGTAATTATGATTGTAATATATGAATAATAGACAGCAATAAAATGCATAATATATCGAATTATTAGGAATACACTTATAGGAGGTATTGATATTAACAATGTAGATAGAATACTTGACCTTAGATCTTTTTCTTTAAGTTCCAAGTAAAAGAATAAAACTAAAATAATTAAAAGACTTTCCTTATTTGCCGTTCCAATAGTTACACTAATAAGAAACAGTTTTTTATTTGAATCTAATAACGCATATAAAGCTAATAAAAAGAAGAAGAAGGTTAAGAATTCAACAAAACAGATATTTTGGAGAAGGTAAATATTTACTGGACTTATAATAAATAAAAATACACCACTCAAACTAATTGTGAAGCTAAATCCGATTTTTCTAAGAAAATAATAAAATAAAAGGGATGTAGCGTAAAATCCAGTTAAATTTACAATTATAAATCCTAGAAGAGTCTCAACTGGTAGAATTGCAACTAATAAGGGCGTTAATATTCTATACCTGAAAGGGATCCCTCCTTGCATAAGATTAATTTCTGCCATAATATAATATTTATGCCCATCGTTTATAGGAACTACCGATAAAAATGGATGTATAAAAATTACGCCAATTACTATTATAGATAGAATTGTTAGGAAACACATTAGATTAAGTATAAAAAATTGAAATCTCGGCGAATCCTTGTTTATATTCATTGTTCTAATACGTTTCATAAAAATTCTAAAATTTGATTAATTTTAATAAATATAGATTTTTCAAGAAATAAATTATTTTATAATGATATTATATTTTCGGCAGACTTTTCTTTATTCATTATATTGCTTAAAGGGGCTCCAAGTCTTATTTCCAGTTTAGGTAACTCATTTATTTCGATAAAAAAGTTTTTTAGAGCAATTTTTATTAAAATATGGATTTATTGAACCTGAAATTATCATTAATGAATTATAATATATGCTTTGGCTATATAAATATCCGCTAGTAAAACGGATATGTCAATTTTCCTTTTTTTTTCTTTAAGT
This sequence comes from Promethearchaeota archaeon, assembly GCA_004524385.1. Taxonomy (GTDB): domain Archaea; phylum Asgardarchaeota; class Lokiarchaeia; order Sigyniarchaeales; family SOKP01; genus LW40-45. The sequence continues at coordinate 2,621 of SDNM01000162.1, read as the reverse complement.
TTGATAAAAAAGGTCAAGATATTCTGTTTGGAATGATTTGTTATCAAAATATCTATTTGGATTTTTTAATATATCTGTTAATTTCAATTTCTAATAGTTTTCATCAATTTTGCCAATAAAATAAGGAAAAATAGGGATCAGTAACGCTAAAAATGGGAATGACTCCCCATTATTAAGGGTTTGATATTTTTTATTAATCACTTATTAAGGATAGCATATTAATAGGCAAATATTGTTATCTCGTTAATAAAATTCTTTAAATAATGATTTTTCTTATAGCTTAATCTTTAGAAGATATTTTATGAAAATCCTTAATTATTTGCGGATTCGTTTCATTCATAATTAATTTAAGAGATTTTATAGAATTGGTTAAAAACACTATCGCCGACGAATATACGAAAACCCTTCTATTTCGTTTTCTTCAACTGATATTTATTGAAGCCGTAGTTCAATTTTTAGAATCAATTTTAATGATTATATTATTTTAAGAATATAAAAATATTCAAAAATCGAAAATAGCTTTAATTTTTTATAATATTCTTTAATATTTTGATAAAAAACTTTTTCAGAGATAACTAGAATTTCATTGATTCATATCTCAATAATATAAAAAGGATATTTAAATAGAGTGTATTTTAAGTTAGCTCCAATTTATCGATCATCATCTGAGAGATTTTAATAAATATCTCCTCAACATTTTCACCATTTTTAGAAGAGCATTCAATAACATCGTCGATATTATTTTTTCTTGCCAATTCAATAGCTAAATCAGTGGAAACCGTCCTCTTTAAATTAAGATCTAATTTTCCTCCTACCATTATCAATGGAATATCTATCTCTTTTTTATCAAAACCTTCTTTAAACACATTTAACCATTCATAAATATTTACGATACTAGAGTGGCGTGTAATGTCGTACATAAATATGGCACCGTTGCTACCTTCAACATAACGAGGTAAAAGAAATCTGAATTTATCTTCTCCAGCAAAATCCCATATTTGTAAAGTAATTTGTTTTTGAGCATAGTTTAATTTTTTCATAAAAAAGTCAGCGCCAATTGTAACCTTATACTCGCTTTTAAATAGTCCTGTAAGATACCGATTGACCAGAGTAGTCTTCCCTACTCCTCCGTCCCCGAAAACACATAATTTAAACTTTAATGACATATCTCTAAAAGCGCAATTTATAATTATTTTTATTAACTATAAAGAAGAAGTATTTTCTAAAGTTACAGATAAAAAAAACTTTTTAAATTTAACTTTATGTTCTTTTTAAATATATTTTTATTGATTTGTGTTAGAAGAAATTATAATTATTGAAAAGAGATAATTTAATGATTCTAATCCTTTTTTTTTAGAAGTTAAATGAATTTAATTAAATCAATCCTGCTATTTCTACCAAGTTTCGAGCTATTTTGTAGAAAATTAATTCCACATTTTCGCCAGTTTTTGCAGAACATTCAACATAATCTTGGAGGTCATATTTTTTTGCCATGGCAACCGCATCACTACTAATAACAGACCTTCTATCGTGGAGGTCTAACTTACCTCCAACCAGGGTAATAGGAACTTTCTGATCACTATCCTTAGTACCTTCATAAAAAACTTCAAGCCATTTAGGTAAGTTTTTTAAACTAGAAACCCTTGTTATATCGAACATAAAAATACCAATTGAGGCTCCTATAACATAACTTGGTAAAAGGAAACGAAATCGTTCCTCACCAGCAAAATCCCAGATTTGGAGTGCTACTTTTTTATCCTCTATTTCTAAAGTTTTAAATAAAAAATCTACGCCTAAGGTCATAATTGAATTACTTTTAAAGAGTCCCGTTAAATACCTATTGGCAAGACATGTTTTTCCTACGCCACCATCTCCAAATAAACACACCTTAAATATGGCATCTTGCACGAATCTCTCCCTTATCTCTCATTTTATTTAAATAAATGATTAATATACAAATTGTATTGTTCTTTTTTAAATTTTTATTTATGAAACATTGATTTTAATTTATTCCTCAAAAAAATAATAAAAATAATACTATAAAATTTAATCCTATATTATTAAATTTCCTTATTTTTATAGAAATCAGAGTAGAATTTTAAGAAATAATAATTTGACAACCTTATATTTATAATTGAATCTATTTGAATAAATTCATTAGGAGAGTGAGCGAATCCACCAACGCCCAGACCTCCACTGATAAAATTTAACCCCAATATTTTTTTTATTTCACTTAGTGGAGCAGCAGCAGCGCTTATTGGCCATAATTCAGTAGAAACTCCTAAAACATCAGCACTTTTTATCAGACTTTTAACTAACGCAGAATCTTTTTTAACTCTAGATCCTTCATACCCCGCATTCCTAATTAATTCAATTTTGGATTTAGTATCTTTAGAGAAATTTTCAATTTTTTCTTTAATTTCTTTGAAAATTTGTTCTACAGAAATATTATGAGCAAATCTAATGTCTATTTTGCATATTGCTTCATTTGGGACATAATTTTTCGTTCCTTCTTCTAAATAGCCGGATTTTAATGTAGAAATATTAAAGGTTGGATTAAATAAGTAATTGGTAAATATCAATTTAGGATCGCTTTCAATTATTTGCACTATTCCGGCTTT
>SDNM01000161.1 GCA_004524385.1 Promethearchaeota archaeon | reverse complement strand
TGATCTTTAACGCCCTATTTTCGTTCCTCATAAATTTCAAAATAGTTTGGACAACTTGAATTCTCATATAATAGTATATTTCATCAAATTTAGGATTTGAATCAAATTTAAAGAATACTCTTCGATTCCCAATTTTTTTAGATCTAATGAATTGGAACTTTTCTAAACAAGATAAATGCCACAAAGCTAAATTACTTCCAAGTTTTTGATGTCTCATTATTTCATTTATGTTTTTTCCTGGATTTTTTCTTATATAATTAAGGATCTCATTCCTTGTTGGATTTTCAATGATATTATCCTTCATCAATTTAGTTCCAGCAATAATAACCCTTTTTTTTATCAAAGATTTAATTATTAATTCGATTTTGTTTTTATTTATGTCTGGGTTTTTCCGTACACGGTTATTTATAAATTCAACTATATCTCCAATTGAAAAGAAAGGCTTTTTTGATAAATATTCTCTAACTATCCTTAAAACAACCTGTTCCGCATTATCCGAGGCGCTCATATCCTAATACTTTACGTGCATTAAATAATCCAGTTTTTATTAAACTCTCTTCTCTCTAAGATAAATTATTATAGGCTATAAATTATATTATTCTTTCACTCAATTTATAGTATTGTTATTTGAGAAACATTGATTGTTTCAATTTATCTTATTTAGAATAAAAAAACTCTTCACATTTATTCCTAATTGGTATTAATAATATCAATACTATCTTTTTATTAAGTTTAATACAAAAAAAGAAAAAAAAAATAAAATAAAAGGAGTGAATAAAATGAGTTTTAAAGACGAATTTGATGAGGATTTAGAAGAGAATATTGAAGAAGAACAAATTTATACTAAGACACCTGCAGCCAAGGAACCAGAAATAGGTAAGAAAATTACACTTTATTTTACGTCCACTATTGGTCCAGGAGAGAAAAGACAGAAGTTAAATATTAACGATAACAATATGATTGGTGATATCAAGAAAACCGTTGGAAATATTTTTGGATTAAATCCAGCGGATTTTCACGTATCTTCAGGGGGAGTTACTATGGATGAAAAGGCTCCCTTAGCAGAGTATAATGTATCCAGTGGAGACGATATTCTCTTAATCCCTGCAAGCACAGCGGGATAAAAATGAAGGTTTTATACCTTCCCAAATTCCTTTTTTTTTTTTATTTTGTCTAAAATAAATAAAAATAGTGGGGTATTGAATTGGCAAAAAAAAAATGGTTTTCTAAACTGACCACTTTATTTTCAAAGCCAAACAATTCATATCATATTAATTCTCGCACCACAAAACGTTCTCCTACTAGAACAGTAAATCGTAGAACTTCTCAAACCACTGTGAGAACACCTACTAGAACAGTAAATCGCACCACTTCTCGCACTAAGATGCGATCTCCACCAAGAACCACAAATCGTACAATCCCAAGAAGGAACCAAAAACCACATAATCATAGCAAATCGAGTTCAAAATCAGTTCATAGAACCTCTCCTAAACGAAATGCAGTAGCTTCAAAAAAAACATATAATTTAAATAGATTAAAACCTAAAGGCGCTATACTTAATAAAGAAGATTTCAAATGTATATTCTGCTTTCAATTGCCAACACTTCCTGCAGATGAAAAAAGAGGTATCATTATTTGTCCTCACTGTGGACATCCAGCCCATGCTGATGAGTTTAGGAGATGGTTAAAAAATTCGAGACTTTGTTCTAGATGCGATAGACCTATTTCAATAAACTTCATTCAACACATAGAAATAATCCCGACTGTGGTATATTTAAAGGCAATGAAAGTCATTATGAAAAAAAGGAGCTAATAGTATTATTAGGATATAGTTAATTTATTCTCTGTTGTTTTACTAATTTTAAGGATTTATCTCTTTAGATAAATCGAAACAATGTCGCCATCTTCAAGTACGTGATTTAGGTTATTATATTTTTGACCGGGGTGCTTGGCAGATGTACCCCAGACTAATGAGTAGCGATAATCGTTAATAAATCGCTTATGAATGTTTCGGCAAAGCGTCTCTATCGTATCACCATTGTGGAGAATGATAGGCTCGTCCATATCTGCTTCCTGCCGTGGGGGTTTCAGATAGATTCGAATTAAATCCAATTCCAGAAAAATTTTATGACGTAGCGCATTAATGTTTTCTTGATTCTTTGCCGAGATCATAACCCAATGATCGTGACCAATCGCTTCTGTAATCTTTTCAGGGGGAATTGGATTTTCCATTAAATCAGATTTATTAATTACGACAAATTCCTTTGTGTATACACGATTTCCCACCACGAAATCTATTAACTGGTCCGCTGTAATATAAGGTGCAGCGAAATAGATGCCTGCGTTACGAACTTTTAACTCATTCATCAGAGCTTTGACTTCCTCTTTATCCATGAATTGCTTTCCTTTATAGGTGAAGTGGATACCTCCCCGTGTTCGCTCTTTTATTTGAATGCGTGGAGGTTCTGTATTTAACCGGATCCCAGCGTCATAAAGTTCCTTTCTAATGGTGTCTAAGTCCGAAAAATTAATAGTTCTATCTTCACGAAAACAGATAATAATTAAAATCAATTCGGCAGTTCGTACAACTCCTAACACTTCTTTCCCTCGTCCCTTTCCTTTAGCCGCCCCTAAAATTATCCCAGGCAAATCAATAAGCTGTATATTGGCATCCTCGATGTTCATCATGCCTGGAATCGCGCTAATGGTCGTAAAATCATACGCGGCCACTTTAGAATGAGTGTCGCCTTCGGTAAGCAAATTAAGTAGGGAAGACTTGCCCACGGAAGGAAACCCAATAAAGGCAACTTGAGCGTCTCCCGATTTTTTAACCCCATAACCACCACCACCGCCTTTTTTGGAACTCGTGATTCGAATTAAATCTTCGCGGAGTTTGGCCAGCTGGGCTTTAATAAAATTTATACTTTTTTGGGTGGCTTTATTTACTTTTGTACTTGCCAACCGTTCTTCTAATTCTTTTATTCGATCTTCAACTTTTTCACTCATTCCATGTCAACAAAATGAAACATGGGCAAAAAATTTTGTTAAAACTTTGGAATTTTTCAATTCTTCCATATTTTTTGAGAAGATAATCTAAACAGAGTAAAATTAAATTATGATTATCTTAAGATCAACAGAAAGATTAATAGTAGAAATAGATAAGAAAAAGAAAAATTAATTAAATCCGAAGGGAAAGAAATTAATTATCATCCATGAATAAAATATGCATAAGAAAAGCGTGGAGCCTAAAATATTTCGACCCGAATGCATATACACCCATGTGACTAAGATTTGTTGCATTATTGAAAAAAGAATTACTACTGTCAGAGCAAGTGCAAGGAAATCTGAGCCCCACAAAAGAAGCATGATAGGAACAAAGAAGATATTATCAATAAAAATTGAAATTCCGGTCATTTTGAAATATTCCCTTAATCGTTTGGATTCATTGAGACGACCTTGAATCATTCTTAAATAAAATTCTTTAACCATTAAAAAAGGAAAGAAAAGAATTATCATCCAAAGCATTATTAAAATCTCTCTTAATGTGGGTATAGATGCTTGTGTAGACCAGTGAGAAACTACTGATATGGATGCGATGAAGAGTAAACCAGCAATTGCTCCATACATTAGTGATTTTTTTAGGTTCGTCGAGCACATTTCTTTAAATTTCAATGTAATCTTTGTAATCCCAAGTCTTTCCTTACGCAGTATTAATAAATAATATATTAATAGCATCCCAATAGCAAAACCAACGAGTAGTGCAAATAAACTGTTTCCTGAGGAGATTGGAATTAGGGATGTGAAAACAACCGTTAAAGGTAAACTAATTATAACTCCGATAAACATGCTTATGACATAATACATAGATAGTTTTTTAATCGAAATATCCTGATTTAAAATCTCTTTTTCAGGATAAACAAATTCTCTTTTAAAAATATAATTGCTGAGATAAATTAAAATGACAAATAATAGAGAAACGACACCAATTATGGTAATTAAATAAAATAGTTGCTGATATTGGAAAGTCATATGAATATTATCCACTTCCTTATCATTAAAAGCAAGTTCAAACCATTTTACCATTTCTTCTATTATTTTTGGGTTAAGTACTCCTGCTAAATGTTCAGAACCCGTCCCGATTACTACCTTGCATGCGTCTCTATCGTCAAAATCTCCATAAAGCTTGCCCGTCTTTACACTATACTTTCCAGTATAATCCTCTAAAAATTCAAGAGCATCTTTCTCTGTCATAGTTTGTTCAAATTGTCCGATACCAACTAATAGATTAGGAACTAATGAAAAATTATAATAATCTTCATTAGGAATATGTCCAATTGACACGACAGCATCTATTATATTGGTATTATCTTCCGCTGTTTCTACCGCAGTATGTCCACCCATTGAATGCCCTACCACCCCATATTTTTTGATATCATCGTGATCTTCAAGATAATCGATAGCTGCCTCCATATCTTGGACCAAACCATCATATCGATTTTTATCATCCCCTGCTAAGAGAAATCCATCAGACGATCCATGCCCCCGAAAATCAATAGACACGACAGTAAACCCCCGTTTTACAAGTTCTATGCTTAAAGATTGCATATATTGTTTATTTCCACAGTATCCATGCCCCACTACAATGCCCTCTTCTGATTTACCTATAGGTTTATAAACTAGAGCTTCAATCATTGTTCCATCCCTCGATTCAAGTGTTACCTGCTTAATCTTGTAGGGATGATT
>SDNM01000160.1 GCA_004524385.1 Promethearchaeota archaeon | reverse complement strand
CATACTTGGATGAACCCCCTCCCGCAGTGCTGTTTGAAAGTCCCCCGCCAATTGTTGCAGAAAACCCACTTCCAGGGCCAGTAACACCCGTAGTTAAACCTCTTGGAAAAATTTCTGACAATAATGCTCCCCATGTAACACCACATTCAACCACGCAATAATAATCATCTTCATTAATTTCAAGGATGTTATTCATTCTTGTAAGATCAATGAGAATTCCTCCCTGAGTTGTAGAACCTCCGACTAGATCCGCACCTCCACCTCTTGGAACCATGTGGATTTTATATTTATTGGCAATTTTAACGATTTCAGAGACTTCTTCCGTTGATTCTGGTCTTACTATCATGTCAGCCCATCTATCGGGAAAAGCAGGGTCAACATTACGAGAATAAGCAGCTTTCATGAAATCTTTATCGGTAATAAAGTCGATACCGATAATATCTTCAATTTCCTTATAGGCATTTTTAACTTTTGACATTATATCTCATTTATTTTTTAACTTAAGTATTAATATAATTTATTTCATAAATTAATAAAGCTTTAGCTAATAAATGAATTTCTAATTCGAAGTCATTAATGATTTTCTCTATTCTCTTCTTCGTTTTCTTCTTTTTGCAATTCTTTTGGTTTTGGTTTATATTTTGCCATTATTGCTATTATTACCCATAACAACCATAACATAACGATTCCAAAAATCCATCCACCATCACCGCCGCCTTCACTAAAGAACCATTCTATCGCAAGTATGCCTCCAAGAGCGAAAAAAGACATCATAACTATTCTACTGAGAAACATCCAAATAAAAGTCTTTTTTATATCATATTTAACCATCCCTAAAGGGACCATTAATAAAGAATCGGGAAGAGGAGTCAGTCCAAAGAGGACGATTACTGCCGGAATTGCTTTTGGCTTCCTTAAAATGAGCTGGCTCCATCTATTTTGTACTTCAGGGTCCTCTTTACTCAATAAATGCTGTGCCTCTTTTCCTACTAAATAATCAACTAAATCTCCTATAGTATTAGCTATTGTGGCAAGAAATACGAGGACAATTATTAATGGGATTGCGGTCAATCCTAATTTAAACCAAACTGCTGCAAATAATGTAATCGGTAGCGCATACGGGATTAGAATAGGGATTAGAGCACCTAGAAAGCAAACAAGCATAACAAATAATAATGCGACCCAAATTGGTACTTTACCGAGGGCTTCGGAACCGAACCAATTGGCTATTGAAAAATATTCTCCAAATGTGGGGTATAAAACGCATAGAATTGTTACCATGACAATGACTATAAGAAATCCTATAAGAAATATGTCAATTTTTTTAAAAGAATATTTAAAATCTCTCATAAGAATCAGAAATCCTATATTTATTTATTTGAAAAAAAGCTTTAAGTAAAGAAAAAGAAGAAAACCAAATATAAAAATCTTTTTTAATCTTAATAAAGAAATTCTATTATTAGATATTATATGAAGTACTATATTAAAATTCGTGTAAAAGATGAGTGATAAGAAATTTATTGTACAAATTGGAATGGGTGTTGACCAACATGGTCATAATAATGACTGTACTAATGCTTCAATAAAGGCAATTAAAAATGCAATCTCTAACAATTGTTTATGTGGATTATCGGATATATGTGGCTTTAAAGAACCTAAGGATATTATGCGTATGAAGGTACACGTGAAGATTGGGGCTCCATTTCCAGAAAATATAGATAATAAGAAGATATTAAAATCGATTCCGTTTGGAGTAAAATCTATCGAAGTAGTAAAAGGTGGGCTCGTTGCCCAAGGCATTATGATTAAACAATTAGGCGATACCTCAGATAATATGATTATATGTAATGCTGCGGTAACTGTATCTGTTGAATCATCTTAACTATATTTTGGAAAATAGCTGATTTTATATCAGATTTAAGATGAGGATAAAAAAGGGTATAAATACAGATTATTTGTCCAACATGCTTTATAAATTTATTTTAATAACTTCTTTTCTTTCGCATCTAAATCAAGCCAGTCACTCACGTTTTTAAGTTGTCGTCGTGAAGTGCTACATAAAATTTTTTTCAATACAAGATTTAATTTTTTCGATTAAAGTGTTAAACCATATTTCTCCTTTTTTAGGAGTTGCGTGATATGGATCTCCTAGAATTCCCGATTTACTTAAATTAATTGTTACCCAATTTTTTAGCTTTTCTTTGTTATAATTTGGATCTAATGCAGGTATATATATTACATCGCTTTTCTTTAAATTACTTAAGATAACTTTTTCTGGATAAAGATATAACATAATTGATGTTTCAAATTCCCCCGCATGACAAATCCCGCCGATATCAGAGGTTCTTATCTTTTCTAGAACCTTTTTAATTAACGAAAATGTATTTAAGACTAAGATTTTTTTCTTATTTAATTTTTGAATTGATTTTAATGTATCTATATTGCCACCATGAGCATTTATTATAATGAATTTATAATTATTTGGATAATTTTTAATTATTTCTTCAATTTGAGAAATAAATTCCTTTTGTGAAATTGATTTTGTATTCTTAAATCCTTCGTGTTCGGGGGATATCCCTATTTTTATTCTCTCAATAATCATCCCTTTAAAAACTGGAGATATATTTTGAGCAATACTTTTTGCTATTAAAAAATCTGTATCAGGTGGAAGATGAGGCCCATGTTGTTCATAACTACCAATAGGTATAAAAATAAAATTATTCAAGAAAATCAAAAAAAGAGTATTTATCTAATTAATAACAACTACTTTTTCTTTATTATTTCCTTCTCTTATTCTTTTCAAACAAATATTTGCTTTAGAGATTGCTTCAAGTACATTTTGTCCTTCACCAATGCCCGCTTTTAATTTCCATGGTTCGTGCTTAGATTCAAATTCCCTTATTATATTTTCTATTTCTTGAGTTAGTATTGAATTTGGGCAAATGCAAATAAAATTATCTCCTCCATTAAAAAAACATAATGCCCCTATTTTTTCAAAGTTCTCCATTAATGTTATATAGCTTTTATTCAAATTAAAAAAATTAGAGTAAAGGGGGTATACATCTGTATTTATCTTAGTATAGAAATTTATATCAACATGAGCTACTTTAACTTTATTTTTAACTGGCAATATATGTCCATTATATGCGAGCACTTTCCTTCTTGAAGATTGAGCGCTTCCATGCAAAATTAAAGCTTTCGATGCATCAATTTGAGCTTCTAAAGGAGTATTTCCTACTCCTATTCCCATACTAATTGTAATGGGGAAATTCTTTTCTACTTCATCAATTATTTCTCTGTGTGTTTCAATAGAAATTCCATTTGAGACCGCAATCATATTATCTTTTGAAGCAGAAAATACAAGACCTTCGTGCTGATTAAAATGCTTCTGTAAGAAAATGAATATTTCAGATAGTAGTATTTGAATTTTATGTTCTCGATTATTACCCATTTCCTCTGTAAAGGGTCCAAAATTATCAATCTGAATATTGGTTATTTGAATCAATAATATAGCCTCATATATTCTTAGATGTTTTTATTCTTTTCACCATTTTTACGACACATTCTACTGAACGACGAGCAAAATCTTCGATCCGTTCTACTGCTTCAACTCTTGTCATTCCTGGACCTGAAACACCTAAAGCAACAGGTTTACCATACTCTAAAGATAAATCTACCATTTTTCTTGCAGCATGTTGGGCAACTACTTGATCATGATCGGTATCACCCTTTATTACAGCACCTAAACATACTACACCTTCAATATTATCTTTAGTAAGAAGTGTTTTTATTGCTAAAGGCATATCAAAACTCCCTGGAACTTTAAAAACTTCTGACACATTACATCCTAAAAATTCAGCATGCTCAATAGCCTTGTTGAGCATGTTTTCAGTAATGTCATAATGAAATTCTCCAACAACTATACCAATATTAATTTTATTTTCACTCATTTTTCTTTCCTTTTTATTGCTTAATTGGCCCGGCATCTGGATATCCCTGTCTTAATCCTTTTCCAGCATTTTTTTCGAGCCATTCTTTATCAAATAATAATTTTAAAACATTTTGAGCGTGTTCTCGCGCTCTATTATCACATACTTTAATTAATTCTTCTGGCGTTTCAGCCTCGTCTTCATGAACAAAACATTCAATTATGTGTTTTCCAGTCATTAATTGACACATTATTATACCTTGACTTGCTTCATGAGCACAGACTTTATCTATTTCAGCAGCTCCTGGCATTCCAAGTGCTAGACACATTTCGCAATTATGTTGATCAAAGAGAATCTTGCATGCGACGGGTAGATCCTTCATACCTGGAACAGTATATCGAATTAATCTCGTTCTACTCGTTACATTTTCAATTTCATTAATTACCATCGCACCCATATCAACTCGTGCAAATGTTGTATCCGCAATACCAACGTTTATTTTACTCAATTTTTCACCTTTCAAGAAAATTACTATAGGCCTTTAAGATTTCATTTCCTTCAACCATTACTAAATGATAATTTTTTGCATATTCTTTTGCTTGAGAAATTGAAAGAGCCTTTCCAGTTTTCCCATCTAACATTTCACATAGAACTGAGACGGGAGAAAGTCCTCCCATATATGCCAATGTGACAGTTAATTCTGTATGCCCCACTCTTCCCTTTACTAAATCTTTATTTGCAATCAATAAATGTGTATGACCAGGAGCCCTAAATTTAGAACCAAAAAGATTCTGATAATTGTCAATGCTTCCTCCATT
>SDNM01000159.1 GCA_004524385.1 Promethearchaeota archaeon | reverse complement strand
TCGAATATATATTCTATAAATTTAAATATTATACATATTAGTTAGATCATGAATAGTAAGATTTTTTTATAGAAGGAACTTTCTTTAAAAGAGAAATTTAGATTTCTTTTTAGAAGTGATATGTTTGCCAAACGATTTAAGTAAAGAGATTTTTTCTAACTTAAAAAAATTTAGAGACAAGCAAGTTACCACAGAAAATGCAATTAAATTATTTATTAAGCCAGGAGATCGAATTTTTATAGATTCTGGTTGTGCTGAACCAATTGAACTTACTAAAAAACTAATTGAGCTAGGACCTAATCTTCCAGACGTCGAGATTCTACATTTTTTAAGCCTTAGTGATCTTGATTATTATGAGACAGCTCGAGGGATCGAAGATTTATTTCGCCACAACGCATTTTTCATTGGAAAATCGCTCCGAAAGTATATTAAAACCGGGTTTGCTGACTATACTCCAATGTTATTATCAGAAATCCCCGGATTATTCCAACTTGGTCAAATGCATTTAGATACTGCATTAATTCAAGTAAGTCCCCCTGATAAATACGGATATTGTAGTTTTGGGATAAATATTGATATTGTTAAAGCAATAGCAGAAGCTGCCGATAAAGTAGTAGCTGAAGTAAATCCAAAGATGCCTCGCACGCTTGGTGATTCTTTTATTCATATGGACAATATCGATGGTTTCATATGTGTAGATCATGATATTATAGAATACAGTTATGGAGAGTCTGATGAAAATGCACAAAAAATCGCAAAATTTGTAGCATCTTTAATAGAGGATGAATCTACTATACAAATGGGAATAGGACAAATTCCTAATGCTGTGACAGAAGAATTAGTGGAAAAAAAAGATCTTGGTGTTCATAGCGAAGTTTTTTCCGATGGTATTGTAGATTTAGTTGAAAATGGAGTAGTCACATGCAGAAAAAAAACCCTCCATAAAGATAAAATCATTTGTTCATTTGTCATGGGTTCAAAGAAACTCTATAATTTTGTAGATGATAATCCAATGTGTGAATTTCATCCTTCTGATTATACGAATGATCCATATATCATCAGTAAGAACAATAAACAAGTAGCTATAAATGCTGCTCTTACGGTAGATTTAACAGGACAAATAAATTCTGATTCTTTAGGACACAGATTTTATAGCGGTATAGGAGGTCAAGTAGATTTTATAAGAGGTGCAGGTCGGGCAAAAGATGGGAAGCCTATAATGGTTTTGCCCAGCACAGCAACATTAGAAGATGGAACCGTCGTTTCCCGTATTGTCCCTCATTTAGATGAGGGTTCTGGTGTGGTTGTTACTCGGGGAGATGTACACTATGTCATTACAGAATGGGGTATTGCCTATCTTTATGGAAAGAGTATTAGAGAGCGAGTCCTTGAAATGATTAATATTGCTCATCCTGACTTTCGAGAAGATCTACTAAATCATGCGAAGAAATGGAATTTAGTTTATTCAGATCAAAAGTTACCTGTTTCTATAGATGGCAGAGTAAGTCTATATCCTGAAAAATACGAGACAGTACTTAAACTAAAGAATGGAAAAACGATTAAAATTCGTCCAGTTAAACCAACTGATGAAAGGATGCTTCAAGAGCTTTATTATTCATTGGATGAGGAAGATAGATATTTAAGATTTTTTACTCCAAGGAAAGATTTTCAACATAAAATGATTTCACCTTTGGTCAACATAGATTATTCTACAAATATGATCTTAGTTGGTGAATCTTTTGAAAAGGGTGAACAAAAAATTATTGCTTCAGGTGGATTTTTTAAAACGATAAACCCATCAACAGCTGAAATTGCATTTGCAGTTCACGAAAAATGGCGCAGAAATGGAATAACAAAATATTTATTGAATTATTTAGTTATAATTGCTAGAGAACTTAACTATAAATTCTTTTCTGGCTCAATTCTTCTTAGAAATAAACCAATGCTTCATATTATCAATAAAGCTGGTTATCCAATTCTATCTAAAAGTATAGAGTATGGAATAATTGAATTTACTTTTGATATCTCAAAATAGAAAAAATTTAAAGATTTTAATTTTTATTTATTTCAATAATCTCGTATAAATAATTAAAATTACTGAGCTCAACATCCACAAAGTTGTTATTAAAGATTAAGGAAGGTCCTTTTTTAAGAGATTCTTTTAAATAAATTTTATCTATTTTTTTTGAGATTAACCAATCAGAAACTAATATTCCTTTTCTTTTTTCTTCGTGAGCAAATTTATTTACAAAAATCTCAAATTTTAAGAGAGTTCCTTCTTGAAATTCTACGATCCCAAAATAGGGACTTTCTCCGAAATGATTTGAAAGACTCGAATCTAAGCCTTGATTATTTTCTAATGGAATGGCAATTATAGTAATTTCTTTTTTCTGACTTTTGACAATTATTATAATTTTAAATATTGACGGAAACTTCTTTTTTATATCGGAACTCAACTTATTTTTTAAGTGATCTATCTGAGATAATGGAAAATTTTTGCTTAAATAAATTTCCAACTCTAAAAAAATATACCTGCCATAAGACCTTATTTCCATAGTTTCAATTTCTTTAACTTTCGGAGTTTTTTCAATTAAATTATAAAGTTCTGTTCTGTTATCAAAATCTATAACAGCATCAAGCAATGTTTTTGTAGACGAAAGAAAAATCTCATAACCTCCTTTAATTATGAAGATTGCAATAATTAAACCTATTATTGAATCTAAAATAGAGATTCTTAATAAAACAAAAATGAATCCAATAAATACAGATAAAGAAATAAAAATATCAAACATTTTTTCCTGTGCTTCTGATTCAATAATCGGTGAACTAGTTTGTTTACCTATTACTTTCAAATATAATGCTAAAATGAAGGAAACGAACAATGAAATGATTAGAAAAAAAAAAGCTATGAGCGAAAAATAAACAATCTTTGGTTTTCCATTTATGAAATTAATTATATCTAAAATAGATTGATTGATAATAATATATGCTGTAAAAAAAATGAATAAAGAAATTATTAAACTTATTATATTTTCTACTTTATAATATCCATAGGGAAATTTTTCGTTCGGCTTTTTTTTAGCAAAGTAAATTCCAATAAAGGAAGTAATACATATAACAATATCAGTCATGTTGTCAAACGCATCTGCTTGGATTGCTAAACTGTTTGTTAAAATGCCAAAAATTAGTTTAAATATAAATAATAGAGTGTTGAAAATTAATAATAAAAGATTTATAAAAGCTGGCTGCTTGTAAAATTTTAATTTTTTATCTATTTCAGACATTGCACTTCATATATTTTATTAATCTTAAATAAATTTAATGATAAAAATCATGATATTTATTCAAGAGCAATCATCGGAATTATTGCATTATTAGGACAAGCAGAAACACATTTTAAACAATTTTGACATAGATGCATATTTTTTTTATTAAATGCAATTAGCTCTTGACCTGTTTCTGGGTTAATACTAAGAGAAAATAAATTTTGAAAACAAAATTCATCCTCTAAACATTTTTTACAAACATTACATTTCTCGCTATCTATTTTAAAATTAACTAATTGTCCTTCTTCCATAGAAATTACTTCAATAGCATTATGTTCGCAAACGTCCACACACTTAAGGCATCCTTTACATTTATTATAATCTACATACCTTAAGGAATTTCTAAAAAAAATTGCTTTTGTAGGACAGGAAAAGGAACATTTTTGACAGCGAATACATAACTGCGGATTAATATTTATAGGAAATAATTTTTCCATTATGATTCATAAATATCCAATGATGTTTTATCTTTATATTTTTTTATTGCCCATTTTAAAGTTTTTATTGATAATTCTGCGCAATGTTTATGATCTTCCGGTAAGCCTTTCAAAGCTTCGTCAATATCTTCTGCTTTTAATTTTTCTGCAAAATCTAAAGATTTACCTTCAATGAGAATTGTTGTTTGGCTGGCTGTCGTAACAGAAGCAGCACATCCATCTGCGATAAAATTGGCCTTTTCGATTATATTATCATTAATTTTTAAAAAGAACTGCATTGTATCTCCACATGGTCCGGTATATGATTGAGATACGCTAATATCGGCTTTCTTGGGTTTGCCAAGATTCTTAGGATTGTGAAATAATTCTATTATATACTTATTATATTCTGAGAGTTCTTTTTCAACTTTTTTTTGTTTAATTTTTCTCATTAATATCACGTATCTTTTTCACTATAGATTTAAAAGCTTTCGAACTCTCGGAATTTGGGTATCTGAAGATAAATGGTAGGCCTAGATCTCCTTGTTTTCCTATTTCTTTTTCAAAAGGGATCTTTCCAAGCATTCTAATTCCAAAATCCTTCGCTGCCTTTTCTCCACCACCACTTCCAAAAATTTCGATAAGTTCGCCGCATTTTGGACATTTAAATACCGACATATTTTCAACGATTCCCAAGAGATTTCTTTTCATTATTTGCGTCATTTTAATTGTTTTTCGAGCATCCATTATAGCTACATCTTGAGGTGTTGAAACTACTACTACAGTCTCGTCTGGAATTAATTGCAATATATCTAAGACTTCATCGGAAGTACCAGGGGGTAAATCACATACTAAATAATCGAGTTCACCCCATACAACCTCTCCTAAAAACTGTCTTAGAGCATTCATTTTCATTGGACCCCTCCATATCACGGGTAGGTCTGGATTTTGAGTTAGAAGTGCCATGCTCAACACCTTTAAATTTAAGGGTCCATCAACTGGAAAGATTTTCTTTGATTTTGG
>SDNM01000158.1 GCA_004524385.1 Promethearchaeota archaeon | reverse complement strand
TAAATTAATTATATCTTCTAAATTCTTTCAAAAGCTTTTGTTTTTTCGAGATGGTCTAACATTTGTAAATAGAGCTTATCTCTCTTTCTAAGTATCTCTTCTTCACTTCGCCCGCCATAATCATAAAATCCTTTTCCCGATTTTGCCCCCAAATCACCCCTATCTACCATTTCTTGGACCAACGGATTTTCTTTCCCAAGGCTTCTTGCGACATCCACAACTAAATCGAGTCCCGTAAAATCTTGAGTCTGAACAACACCCACTATTGGAAGTCGGATTCCTAAACTTGTTTTTACCGCTAAATCAATCTGTTCGGGGGTAGCTAACTTCCTCATTAAAAGCTCATAGACGGCTACTGAAATAGAACTTTGAATTTTATTAACGATAAAAGAACGGGCAAATTTATTCATAACAATTGGTTGTTTACCGAGTTTTTCCAATAGTTTTACGGAGAAATCTATTATCTCAGGGGAAGTTTTACGCCCTTTAACTACTTCAACTAACGGTATTATATGCGGTGGTGCAAACCAATGATGTATTACTACTCTTTCGAGATTTTTAACTTTTGCGACTCTAAAAACATCTAATCCGGAGGTATTACTTGCTAAAATTGCATTTTCAGAACAGAATTTATCTAATTGTGAAAAAATCTCTCCTTTTATTTTAAGGTCTTCATATACTGCTTCTATAACCAAATCGGCTTTTGGAGCAACATCTCCGAGATTTGTTGTAGTATTTATTCTCTTAATAATAGAAGGAATATTTTCTATTGAAACGCGGTTAAATTCTGCTAATGTTTCTAAATTAGATCTTATTAATTTGATGGCATGGTCTAATGTTTCTTGACTTAAATCAACCAAATCTACTTCATATCCCGCAGTACCATAAACTTGTGCGATGGAATGCCCCATCGTACCAGCTCCTACAACCATTACATGTTTTATATCGTTAAGATTCATATTGAATCACATTTAATTATTTCAAATTATTAGTTTTTTTATTATCTTAATATTGAATTTAATTAATCAAATTATTATTCTTTATTATTAAAAGAAAATTTATTTAAGTTATGCCTTCAAATAATTTAGATTTTGGTGATTATATTGAGTTTTCTGTAAAGAAACGATTTGGAATAATTACTTTAAATCGCGTTCATAGGGCAAATTCGTTCACTATAGAGCAATTGCGTAATTTAAAAAAAGCTATAGAACACTGCCAAGAGAATGAAAAGATTAGAGGGATTATTCTGACAAATAATGGAACTTCTTTCAGTACAGGAATGGATATTGGTTCAGATTATATTAATGGGAGTGATCATGAAGCAGTAAAGACCCTTGAGGGAACTGCAGCTGAAATCTGCACGCTATTATTTAATGGGAAGCCAGCCATTGCGGCTGTAAATGGTCGTTGTATGGGTGAAGGTGTTGTATTTACGTTATGTTGTGATTATAGAATTTGTGTTAAGGAAAGTTTCTTTCAAATGCCAGAAATTTTTTCAGGTATCTTTACGGGTACAGGATGTATGATTTTAATGTCGAAAATAATTGGGATTCCATGGGCTAAAAAAATGTGTATGTTTGCAGAAAAGATTAGCTCAGAATTAGCTTTAAAAATAAATCTAATTGATAAAATAGCTGAAGATAAAGAAGAATTAATGAGAATCGCAATGCAAAAAGCAAAATTTCTATTCACCAAAAATCAGACTGTTATTAACACAATGAAATTATGTAGCAACCATTTTCTTGACAAATCTTACAACGATGCATACGAGCTTGAGAAGATTGCATCCGATTGGTTCAATTACAAAGATAAAGATCAATTTATAAAAAATTTTAGAGAAAAATTCAATTAATTTCTATTCGGATTAAAAAATTATTAAAAAATACTAATATATATACTTTTAAAAAGTAAATAAAATTAATTTTATTTTCAAAATTTTTAGGTTGAAAAAATGTCAAATGAGAAAACAGAAACCATGCATAGTAAATTAAACATGACATCATATGGCTTTGGCAGTATGTCCCGTGAATTTGTTCAAATGGCGTTTAATGTATTAGTATTCTTTTATTACGAGGTAGAAATCGGTCTGAATGTATGGCTTATTGGTCTAGCGTTAGTTATATTCGCTGTATATAATGCTATTAACGATCCACTTATTGGCTACTTAACAAATCGACCATTTAAGTTCACTAAAAAATGGGGAAGAAGATTTCCATGGCTTCTTTTAGGGGGATTTCCTCTTGGGTTTTGCTATTTTCTTGTTTTTTTTCCACCATCCGTCGATCCTGTAGGGGGCGCATGGATTATTTTTGCTTGGCTTACATTTACTACGTGTTTATTTGATACATTTCATTCTCTTTATTTTGTAAATTTTCAATCTCTTTTCCCCGATAAATTTGGTTCAATAGAGGAACGAAGAACTGCAGCAGGAATTTATATTCCTCTAGGTCTCATAGGAGTTGCCTTGGGAGCGATTTTACCTCCATTAATTATTACTTTTGAAGATTTGACGTCATATATAATTCAAGGGTTAATAGTAATGGTAATAACTATAGCTACGATGTTACTGGCAATACCAGGTCATCGTGATGATAATCAGACAGTTGACATTTACCTAACAACCTATGAAAAACAAGCTAAAAGAGAATCCTTCCTTAAATCAATGAAACTAGCTTTTAAACAAAAATCCTTCATAGCTTTTATGATTTTATACACCATGTATTATGTTATAATAAATTCTTTACAAGCATCTCTACCCTACGTAGTTCGATTCGCTGTGGAGCCAGAATACCAGAAAGCAAGATTTACTACATTTATTATGGCTGGATTGTTAATAGGAACTATAATTTCAATTCCTTTATGGGTAAAGTTAGCACAGAAAACAAATGATAATGGTAAAGTTATGCTAATTTCAGCCATATTATTGGGTGTTTTTGCATTCCCATTAATATTTATTAAAACATATTGGTCCCTTGTTATCGCTGTGACTGTATGGGGTATAGCACTAGGAGGATTTTGGTCTATGATATTTCCTGTTTTTTCAGATGTAATAGATGAATCTATTGTAAGATACAAAAAACGCGAAGAAGGCACATATATAGGAATTCAACAATTTTTTGGTCGTCTTGGGCTCATCATCCAAGTTTTAAGTTTTGCCATAGTTCATGAACTCACAGGGTTTGTGGAAGGAGCAGATACTCAAACAGATCTTGCCATATGGGGAATTTATATACACGCAGCATTAATTCCTATGATTTTTATCCTTATTGGTGCTTTATTTTTTTGGATCGTGTATGATTTAAATCCTGAGAAAATTAGTGAAAATAGACGTAATATAAAAGAATTGGATCTTTAAAAGTGATTTTAATGGTTGGTTTAAAATTAGATGATTTAAAATCGTGGAAAAGATTAAGCTGTATAATTGCTTTATTAGGAGGTATGCAATTTATAATTATAACAATCATAGCAGCAATATTCTTTTATCCTGATGGCTATTCTTTTACAGAAGATTATATTAGTTATTTAGGGACAACAGTTAACGTAAGAACTGGGTCGAATAATATAATTTCTAGCATTTTATTTGCTGTTACCTGTTTAGTTGTGGGTTTATCTTTAATTTTTTTTTGGATTGTTATGACTACTATATTTGATGATGATATAATAACGCAAATCTTTAGTTATTTAGGTTCTTTTTTGGGCTATATTTCATCACTTTTAATAATGGGAGTAGGAATCTTTCCCGGCAATACACATCTTTCTGAACACGCATTTTCGGCTACGTATTTCTTTTTATCCTTCGCAGGCGCTATATTTTTTTATTCAATAGCTATACTGCTAAAAAAAGATTACAGTAATATATACGCCATTGTTGGTTTTGTTTTTTCGATAATCGTTGGTTTAATTATATTAAGAATATTCTTTCAATATAATCCAATAATGCAAAAAGTTATTGTTTACGGCTATATCTTATGGGCAGCATTACAAATAACTAAAATCTGGAAAATTATTGATTTAGAGAATAAAGATCAATAACGCTTTCTTTTCATGAGAAAGATTCATAATTCATTATAATTTTTTAAGATTATGAGAAGTGAAGATTTTAAGCAAATTAAATATGAAAAGGAAGAGAATGGAATTTTAACAGTAACTCTTAATTGGCCAGAACGTAAAAATGCCTTATCTCCTCTTGGTTTATTAGAATTAATATACGCAGTCGAGCACGCTGAAAAGGATAGTGATGTAAAAGTAATGATCTTAACAGGTTGTGAAGAAGCAGGAGCTTTTTCTTCTGGAGGCTATTTTTCTCATGAAATGTTGAAAGAAATTCCTGAGGAATATCGTAAAGAAATAAATTTAAGAGATATGGCATCTAAAAAGCTCTGTTTAAAGTATTGGGATTTTTCAAAACCTATTATTGCTGCTATTAATGGTCTTGCAGTTGGAGGAGGATTCACCTTTCCAGTAATTTGCGCAGATTTAGTATATATGGCTGAAGAAGCATGGTGGGCTTTATTTTTTGTTAAGCGAGCTGTAATGCCTGACTTTGCTACTACTGTTTTATTACCCTTATTTATTGGTATTAATAAAGCTAAGGAACTATTTTATTTTGGAGATAGAATGACCGCCCATGATGCTGAGCGTCTTGGTTTAGTTAATAAGGTACTTCCAAAAGATGAGCTTATGCCATTCGTGAGAGAACAAGCATTTAAATTAATTCCTCCGAAAGGCCCAAGTCTTTCTATAAAACTTATGAAAAAAACAATTC
>SDNM01000157.1 GCA_004524385.1 Promethearchaeota archaeon | reverse complement strand
GGAACGATTAAAATAAAAGGAATCGAAACCCTTGGAATAATTGAAAGTGTCCAAAATATTGGGAATATAGGAGCTATAGTCTGGAATGAACTCAACGATATGATCTATGATGTTTTCAAAAAGATTGATGGAGATTATTCTCATCTTTCCGAAAAAAGTGATATTTCTAATTTTATTAAAAAATATTTCGTTGAGACTCTCAAAATTTCAGAGCAAATGGGTATATATATTAATAAACTACATGAATCACTGATATTGCCGGACGAAAAAGATTTCAATGTAGAGATAGTTGATAGCGAAAATTATTTGAGAAATTACACAGAAAAGCTGAATTCTGTAATCTCCGAATTACAGAATAATATCAGTCAGAAATCGGAAAAAACCTTTTATAATTTACCAAAAATAAAATCTATCTTAATTGACATTTCTATTATTATTGAGAGATTCCGTTCAGAGTTCGAAGAGACTCAAATAAAAATCCAACCTGTCCATCAAGATCTACATATGGAACAAATACTCTATAATAAAAAAGATAACGGAAATTATGATTTCTGTTTTATTGATTTTGAGGGGGATCCTCAACTTACAACAGAAGAAAAGAAAAGAAAATTTCCAGTTGAAAAAGATTTAGCGTCTCTTTTAAGGTCTCTTAGTTACATTAAATTCAACACTTTACTTAATTTTATTGAGAAAAAAATAATCCAAAAATACCTTATAGAAGTGCCTGAGGAAATTCTATATAGTCTCTATTTCCGAAAAGCTGTAATAGGTAAAGGAAAAGTCTTAGAGACTGTCTTAAAAGTACTTAACGTATGGGAAGAAAAAATAATGAGAAAAATCATAAAAACGCTTAACCCAAACATCACTTTAACGAATTATTTCACCATAGAGCGCACTTTACACGAGCTTAATTACGAACTTTTATTTAGACCAAATAAGACAATTGTACCAATTTTAGGATTAAAAGAAATTATTGAAAAATATTAAAAAATCATTTAAAATTATGAAAAAATAAAGATTTATTCTTCTTCTAATCTTGCAAACTCGAAAGCACTATAAGATTTAGCTCTCTCAATCGGTCCAATTTTTTTTAGGTAATCTTTTTTCTTCTTGCTGTCTTTTTCAATATCAGCTGTAGTAAAATCCATATCATAGACATCTTCAGGTGAGTAATTAAATATTTTATACACAAAAGCCTCAATAAACTTTTCTGGACCGAATTTATTTGAAAATAAAATATAATTCTCTTTATCGATAAATTTATTGAAAAAGCCTAGATGCATGCATATATCAAGTTTATAATCAATATTTTCCAATTGACCTTGTAACCTTGCTAAATCGTTAATAAATCGAGCAAATTTTAGCCCATATTCTATTTGCGTTTCTTCTTCAAGAGTATAGAGTAATTTTCTAAATGTCGACTTCTTTATACAAATTAAATCTCTATCATCTATCGATCTAATCGAGTCTTGGTCAATGATCCTGTATTTTGCGACCTCTAAATAGTTTCTAATCACATTAGCTTTAGTAATACCCTTAGTATTTTTAATATCTTCTAAAATTTGATCTAATTCCTTACTGATTCTAACTGTTAAAACGCTTGTTTCTTCTTTTTGTTGATTTTTTCCTTCAGTTTTATTATGACTCATTTAATAACCTCTATAATTAAATTAACTCTTTATATTTTTAAGATTTTAATGCAATTATCTCAGATTTTTAAAGTAATAATTGAATACATTTTTATTTATATAAATATAATAGTGACAAAAGAATTTAAATTCTCCATTTAGTTTTTTATGTTTTAGAATTTTTTTTATTATTTTGTGGTTTTTAGCTGTATACTCTTGAATTTTGAGAAACAGTAAATTAACCGTCGATCTTATTAATGATTAAATATAATTTTTAAATAATTTTTATTTTTGCTCTAATTATTTATAATTAGCTTCGATTCCCAATTTAGGTTTTAAAGGAAATACTTATTAAGATCAGTTAGAAATTATAGAATTTCTAATTTTATCAAAGATCGGGGCATATTTAATATAAATAATGATTCATAAATATAAATGATCCTTTAAGAGAAAGAAAAATTTAAAAAAATATTGAGAAATTTATACTATAAATGCATACAAAATAATCTTTCTTAATCTAGATTTACAAATGAATATATATATTTGTTTTTTATATTTAGTTTTCTTCATTATATTTGTAAAGAAAAACGAAAATTGAGATTAAAAAATTATGGAAATTTCAGAAAATGAGATATTGGCAGTTGAGTTAATAAACAAGAAGCATTCTATTGTAATTGAATCCGATAACCAAATAGAAGAAATTGTAAAAGCATTATCTAGTCAAACTAGACGCCAAATTTTACGACAAATCAAAAATGAGCCCATGGATGTAAGTAAAATTGCGGCGAAATTAGAAATGACTGAGGCAAATATATCTGCCCAAATAAAGAAATTGGAGAAAGCAAAATTAGTTTCATGTGAATACAAATCAGGACAGCACGGTGTAAGAAAAATTAGTCAATTACAATACGATGAAATAAAAATAAGATTTTAATGTTTCAATATTCTTGATTACGATAAATAACCAAATATTAATTAAATTTAACTTTCTTAAAATACTCAAAAGGCAAAATTGGTCAAAATTTTAATTAATCTTTAGTTAATTTTGACATAACTTCTTTCAAATATAGTTTCATCAAGTGCCTGTCAGCAGAGCAAAAATCTATTTTTAGCTTATTAGATAAATTTTTGGAGTTTAAGTAGATAAAACGATTTTTTTTGAGTAATTCAAGATAAGTTTTTTTATCTTTTTTAAATTGTTTCTTGATGAAATCTTTATACTCATTCTTAAAAAAACTGGGAGATAAGTTTAATAAGGGATTGCTCTCTAAAATCGCGGGATAATTTTCCTTAACTACGCCTGAACTCATAAAAAATTTTAAGCTTTTTTTTTATGAAATAATACTTATTAATTTATTAAAAAAAGAGGGGGCTTGTGATTTAGTATTTTTTTGAGCAAAATAAGATTAATCTAATAAAACGATAAAAAAAAAGATAACAAACAATTCAAATTTTATTTTTCTGAGGTTAAAATAACTTCTTCTTGAGGTGGCAATATTGGAGTAACATTAACAATTTTTTCCATATACTCCTTTTGAGCGTTCATTTGTTTCAATTCGTCAGATATGACGTGGTGTGACATTCCCATAGTATGGAGCATGCTAAGACCACCTTTAATTCCTTGGGTACCTAATCGGATTATGCATTTAAGCATCCAATTGAATTTACCGAATGGATTAAGATATTCCTTAACCCTATTTTTGAACCAGACGCTGTCTAGATAATAATAAGAATATGCTTCCGCAACTAAACGATACATTTCTATATTTGTTAATTGATCAGTTCGCATCATAGGATGAAAAAGATCATAATGCTTGTAATTGTGGCTTGTAATCATTCCTTTTATTTTCATCTCGTCGTAAAAAGGTGTTCCAGGGAAGGCAGTTATTGGAGTAAATTGCACGCAATCCATGTCAAGTGATTTAGCGTATTGGATATTTTGCCGTACCATTGTCTTTGTTTCTCCTGGAAAACCAATTATTACACCTCCAAAAATCGAGATACCTCTATCTCTTAGCATATTTATTACTTTTCTTACCATGGCAGGTGTAGTGTTTTTTTTATTCATCGCATTGAGGCTTTGTTGATGAACAGATTCAACTCCAAGGAAAACTTGCCCAAAATTAGCTTTATCTAAAAGATCTATTAGCCATTGATTGCGATATAAGGTGTCGACGCGAGATTGACAACTAAACTGCATTTTATTATTAACTCCTGACCGTATGATTGTATCTAATATTTTTTTTGTGCGTTTAACATTAATAGTAAAATTATCCTCACAGAAGAATATAAAATTATTTCGCCAATCAACATCGTATATTTCTTTCATAATTCTTAGTAGGCTTTTAGTTCGATATACAATATGTTGACTTGGGTCCTTCCACATTTTAATAATGCAACAAAACTTACAGTTATGCGGACAACCCCTTGAGGTTTCTACTTGTTGTGTTGTTGTACCTAGATAAGAGTAAAGTTTACCCTTTAGAAGATCTCGGCGTGGCAAGGGAAAATTGTCTAAATTAGATTCTAATTTTCTGTCGTTGTTATGAATAACGTTCCCTTCTTTATTTTTATAGGAGATACCATCAATATCCTTTATGGAGACTTTATTTTTATTACCATCAATAAAATCTATAATTTCTTTAAATGTGTGTTCACCCTCTCCTCGAACTGCATAATCGATATCGGGATTTTTAGCCACAAATTCTGGTACCAAGGTTGGGTGATATCCTCCTAATATGGTAGTACAACCCTGTTCCTTAGCCATTTTTGCCACTTCAAAAGCATGATAAATTTGAGGTGTCATACTAGTTATAGCAATTACATCATATCGATTTAATTCACGACGGAATCGTTTTTCTCGATATTTATCAACTTTAAAGTCAAA
This sequence comes from Promethearchaeota archaeon, assembly GCA_004524385.1. Taxonomy (GTDB): domain Archaea; phylum Asgardarchaeota; class Lokiarchaeia; order Sigyniarchaeales; family SOKP01; genus LW40-45. Next base: position 286 of record SDNM01000157.1, on the reverse strand, counting down.
TAATTTTGCTTCGTGTTCAGGAACCATAGCTGCAATTGAAATGAGACTTAATGGAGCCCCTTTAATTATAGCATCCATTCCTGATTCTATTCTCGCAGGATTAATGTATAATATTTTCACTTATATCCTCACATAATCAATTTTAAATTTTTAGGGTTAATTAAATGTATCAAAAAATTTAATAGGTAAAAATTAAATTTCCATAAAAAACAATTGTTAAATATATTGAATTTAAATTACTTTATAAACTTGTAGATAATAGAATACTAAGTTTCTAAGAAGTTAG
>SDNM01000156.1 GCA_004524385.1 Promethearchaeota archaeon | reverse complement strand
ATTACTACAAATTAGTTTTAATAAAAATTTAAATATATTTTTAATCAAAGTGACATTTAATGGACTTAATTTTTATTGAATAATTAATATAATTAAATGATATTAAATTGAATGATATTAAATCGCAAAAAATTAATCGTATTCTCTTAAAACAATTTAATACTAAATCAAAAACGGATATAAAAAAGATTTCCAGCGAGATTAATTTAAGTCCGCAAACCATTAAGAATAGATTAAATCGATTAAAAGAGGAAAAAATAATAAGTACTGCTACCATTAATATTAATCCTAATCCTCCCTTGAATTTGAAGTATGTTTTTCTCGAAATCAAGACCAATCCAAAAGAACCTCAACTTGTAAATAATCTAATTGAGATTCCACAAATAAGATCCTTGGATGGCATTTTTGGAGAGTTTTCATTGATTGGATTATTTATTTTCAGAAATTTAGAAGAATATCATGAAGTATTAAGCGTGATAGATGGTATCATGGCACGATCCTATTTTAAAAAATATCAAATAATAGAACCTATAAAGGTATTTAAGACAAATGGAATCGAATTACAAAATGCACTTATTAATCCGAACGTAAAATTAGATTACATTGATTATGATATCCTTTCAATTTTACAAGAAAATTACAGCTTAAAATATTTATCCACATACAAGATTAAGGCTATTTTAAATGAGAAATACAAAAGAGATCCAGAAAGAAAAGAGATTTCTCAACCCACAATATATAATCATATAAAGAAGCTCGAAAGTGAACAAATAATCCTAAATTATACCATAAATTTTAATCCTAAAAAAATTGGTTTCAAAGGAAAATACATAGTTCGAATAAAACCAAAAGATCCTTCTAGATATAATGATTTAGCTATAAAATTAGAAAAGAAGAAAGAAATTAAGGATCTGTTCAGGATTGGAGAACAATATGGTCTATTTGCAATTGTTCAAGTGAGGGAAATTGAAGATTATGGTAAATTTATAAGAGAATTATATGACACGGAAGAGATTGAAGATACATTTACAAATTTTATTCTAGATTCCTTAATTCCTTATACGAATTTTATAATTCATTAGTTCTAAATCTAATATCTTCATATATGAAAATGTATTTTATATTTCATTAGTTAAAAACATTAAAGTGAGTAAGATAACCGAAGATTTAAAAGAAAAAATTAATATTGAGGCTTATTTTCTTTCACAAGAAGATTTACCTTACGACACTTTATGTTGGATGCTTGCTGAAAGACAATTATATCAAAAAATCAAGAAAAAAGCCCCAAAAGAGTTGATAAAGAATATGGCGGCAGAGATATTTTTTTCATCACCTCCATACGATGTTCTCTGCTGGTTAATAGCAGAACTTAATATTTTAATTAATAAAGGGACATTTGATGATCGCTCTAAATTTTTCGGGTAAAGATAAAAAAACTCAAAATATTATTAGTCATTAAAAAAGCTATATCTTAATTCTATCCCTTTTTATATTATATTATACCGAAAAAATTCAAATTCAATAGAAAATAAACAATGAAACCTTTTTTCGAGCTTTTAGAAAAAAGAATTGCATTTTCTAGAAGTGGTCGGATTAACATAGGGAAAAAATCGAAGAAATTCATATCAACTCCAAATATTGTAATTCCAATTAAAAATATTTTAATGAACCAATTAGATTTTATTAAAGACGTTGAAAATCATGATATTTTTTTAATTTCATCAGAAAAATATCTTAAAGAAGATATTATTCAAGACAAGTTTAGAAATAAAGGATTTGTATATGCTCATCTAGGAACGCTGGAAAAATTTCAAGAAATTCTAAATAAAGAGATGAATCTTTTCTCTGAAAATAATATAATATCGATAATTCCTTTTAATATTCCAACAACGTCTATAAGTAAAGACTTTGCTACAAAAGAAATTGAATATTATCTTAATTCTGCTAATAGAATATTAATAAATAATCCAAATCTTAATTTCGGTTTGTCCGTAAAAATATTTGATTATCATGATTTAACAAATCTTTATATTCCAACAATTAAAAATAATGATAATGTTAAAATTTTAGTTTTGTCTGATGTTTTTGATAATACCCTTAATTACAGAAACATAATTAAAACTTTACTTCAAATTAAACGAGATCTTGACAATAATCTCATTTTATTTGCATCAGGAAAAATAATACCTAAATTTTATCCGATGCTTGTATATTTAGGAATAGATCTTATCGATAGCTCTTATTTATTATATTTGTCTTCCGAAAATTTTTACGACACAATAGAAAACTTGCTTCCAATATATAAAATTAAATATTTACCCTGTTCATGTGTAGTTTGCAGGAGTAAACTTAAAAATCTTCTAGAAGATAAATATTCAGCAGAGAAAACAAAGTTACTTTGCCTACATAACCTAATTACAGCAGAAAATTATTTAAACAAAATAAAACAATATTTAAATTACGAAGATTTCCGTGCCTTTGTCGAAAAATCCTCATTAGACGATACAACACTAATTTCGATGTTAAAAATATTAGATAAGGAATGCTTTAAAATTCTTAGATATGAAACGCCTATAGTTCAAGAAAATAAAATAATAAAATGCCTAGGGGCATCTTCTTATTATAGACCTGATTTTCAAGAATTTAGAGAGAGGGTAGTCAAATATTTTTCTCCAGAACCATCGACTACATTAATTCTAATACTCCCTTGCTCTTCAAAGAAACCATATTCAGAGTCAAAGTCTCATCGACAATTTTATAAAGTAATAAGAAAATTTCCTGAATTCCCTAATTTTCAAGAAATTATTTTAACTTCTCCATTAGGAGCAATTCCACGACAATTAGAAAACATATATCCCGTTAATTCCTACGATATTTCAGTAACTGGCGATTGGAATAACGAAGAAATAAAAATTGCTGCGGAGATGCTTGTTCAGATTTTAAAGAAATATGATAATAATATTCCAATCATCTGTCATCTTGAAGGAGGATATTCCGAGATTGTCAAAAAAGCACAAGAAAAGCTACAACATGATTTTTATTTTTCTGAAATTCACCAAAGAACTACATCTGTTGATTCGCTCAATTCATTGGAAAATTTAATAAGTAATTATAAGGATAAATTTTCACCTAAAAATGAAATTAAAAACGGAGATTACTTCCTAAAAACATGGATTCGAAAATTTGTAAAAATTTTGGATTATCAGTTCGGTTTAGGGTCAGGAATGAGAATTCTTTCAAATGGATTAATTCTGAGAAGAAATAAAAAAGGTAATAAAACTCAACTCATTGATCCTAAAACTAAAGAGTTATTAGGAATTTTTAAACGTACTTCAGGACAAATTGCTTTAACAATAAAAGGAGCCCTTAGAATAGCGCCATTTTCGGATTCAAATGTTATTATCTTTAACGGTACTAAAATTATCGGAAATACTTTGTTTCGTCCTGGAATAAATGATTACAGCCTTAATTTATTACCTTCTAATTTTGTAATTATTTTAGACAACGAGAAAAAGAATATTATTGGCCTTGGTCAATTAATAGTTGGTTCTAACTATTTAAAAAATTCAAAAACCGGAAGAATAGCAAAAATCTATGAAAGCAAATAATATAAATAGTAAACCTAATGAAGCATTGGTGGAAAAAATAAAGAATTTTAGAATGAAAACACTTAGAAAAAAAAGTAAATTTACAAAAGAACAATTGAATAAACCAGTAAGCTTTTGGATAAAAAAAGAAAGACTTCTAAATGAGATCGGAAAAGAATTTACAATCATTTTAAGAACTCGAGGATGTAATTGGGCTTTAGGTGAAACAGGAGGGTGTTCCATGTGCGGATATATACAAGATGCAAATATTGAAGATGTTAACTCCAATCAAATTATTAATCAATTTGATTACTCCCTCCAAAATAAATTAGACGAGATTGAAAATGACGAGTATAATTATGTAATAAAATTATTTAATTCAGGCAGTTTTTTTGACGAGAGTGAGGTTAATCAACAAGCTAGAACTCATATATATGAAAAAATAGCAGAAATTAAAAAATTAAAAGAAATTGTTGTAGAATCTCGAGTTGAATATATTACTTCTGAAAATCTTAGAGAAATACGGGATTTCTTAAAAAATAAATATATTGAAATTGGAATTGGTCTTCAAACTAGTGATGATTATATTAGAAATAATTACATCAATAAAGGATTAGTATTTGAAGATTTTAAAAAATCTGTTCAACTTTGTAAAGAATATGGCATCGGAATTAAGGCATACTTATTATTTAAACCACCGTTTCTTAATGAAATAGGTGCTATAGACGATTGTGAAAATTCGATAAAAACTTTAATAAATTTAAATATAAACACTATCTCAATAAATCCCTTAAATATTCAAAAAGGATCTCTTGTAGAACATTTATGGTATCAAAATAGGTATAGACCTCCTTGGTTTTATTCGCTTATAAAATGTTTAAAAAAATCAATAACTCAAAAAGATCTTGAAAATATAAGAATATTATCAGCTCCGTCAGGAGCTGGAACAAAAAGGGGTATTCATAACTGCTTAAAGAGAGAATGTAATGAAAATATGATGGAAATTCTTAGAAATTTTGTATTAAATCAAGATTTAAAGTACATAGAAAAGCAATATAATTATTGTAATTGTAAAACGAAATACCAATTAAAAAGCCAATATTGTTAAAATTTAGGGAGAAAACCATTATATTTAAATAGAAACATTATTTGGTTAATTCATTACTTAGTAACTTTGTAAGGTAATAGTTTGAGTTGGGTTAAACTAAATCTATTTTATCT
>SDNM01000155.1 GCA_004524385.1 Promethearchaeota archaeon | reverse complement strand
TTTATCTTCAAGCCCGTGCCCTTGAAAATAGGATACCAATTGTCGCATGTAATTCAGTGGGAAGTTTTAATAAGAGAAGATTTCTTGGAAATAGCAAAATTATCTCTTTTGTAAAAAAATTTATATCTCCTTCAAAATTAAAAATAGTTGAGGGTTCGAAGGATTCTGGTTATATTTTTGACGATATTGATTTGAAATTCCCAAAAAAAATTAGGAAAATTCGTTTTAATGAAAAAATTGAAAAAAATAATATTAAAATCAATGTAATAAACAAATAAAATATATTATATCGAAGTAGTGGTGATCAGGGATTTCTGAAACCAGATCAAAAATTATATTCGCAGGATTAGATGCTGCGGGAAAAACATCAATTTTATTGTTATTAAATAAAAGGTTTAGTTTAATGCCCACTTTAAAACCCACAATCAAATCAAAAATAGTAACCCAAAAAATTTCGTTGTTAGGTTTAGAAATAAGTAATTGGGATTTAGGGGGACAAACCAGCTACAGAAAAACATATTTAAAACATAAAGAGACATATTTCTCTTATATACAATCATTTTTTTATATATTTGATATTCAAAATAAAGAGAGATTTGAAGAAGCATTAAATTATTTAAAAGAAATTGTTAACGTGATTCAAGAGATTAATCCTAATTTCTCTCAATTTCTTATTCTCTTTCATAAGAACGATCCTGATATAAAAAATAAAACCGAGATCATGAATAATATCAATTTTCTTGAAAAAGAAATAAAGGATATTAATCAAAATATTAATTTTTCTTTCTATGAAACTTCAATTTATGATGAATCAACTCTGATTAGAGCATTTTCAGACGGGGCTATTTCTATAACCCAAAGATCAAAATTAATACAAAACCTTCTAAAAGAATATACTAAAACAACCTACTCATCGGCCGCAGTTTTATTGGATCAACACTCATTTATAATCGCAAGTAGATCTACAAAAGAATCTTACCAACAGATTTGCGAGTCGATTGCACCTCGCCTCGCCTATACTATAGAAAAGTTAGAAGAATGGGATATTAATACTTTAGATATCGTTACTAATATTGAATTTCCGCAGGAAGATTTAGCAAATGGTAAGGAGGGAATAATTTTTCTAAGAAAATTAGACGTTAAGAATGAAAGATTATATTTGATTTCTCTCTGCCTTAATAAGAAAATAAAAATTAGATCCTATGAATATCTCCCAATTTTAGCTAATAATATAAAAAATTTACTGGAAAACTTCGTTTAAATTAAATATAACTTTATTTTTACTTTTAGTGGGGGGTCACTCTGAGTGGGGTTTAAATATGTATTTAAAAATTTACTTAAAAAGATCTAAAATTTAAAAAAATGATATGCAAACCAAATTATAACTTATATGTTGGCCCACGAGCGATATTTGATGTAAACTATGTTCCCCCTCAATTATTGCATAGAAAAAAAGAACAACAATCATTACATTCAATTTTAAGAGATTCCCTTTACGATAAGTATTCCCTAAATATAATATATCAAGGAATTCAAGGAATTGGCAAAAAAGTAATTGTAAATAAAGTTTTAGAAGATTTGCAATTAGAAAATGAGAATCAAGATTCTTTTCGAACAATTAAAATTGATTGTAAAGAAAAAAATCCAGAAGAATTAATTGGCTCTGTATTAATTGAGATGAATAAATTCCAAGATCTTGATTTTAACCTCAATTCTATTCTCAATCCAAAAACATTGTGGAATTCATTTAAGCACGGATGTGAAAAACTTCATAAATTAAATAAATATATCTTTTTAATCTTTAACAACGTTGAACATTTAAAACCTGAAATTCTTAAAAAATTCTTGAATTATTCAAAGGAAACGAAAACAACAGTAATATCAACAATAAATATGGTTTTGCGAGCTTCGAGTTTAGATATATTATCAGAATTCGATCAAAAACAGAAATTAAACTATTTTAGCTATAATGAGCTTTATTCAATTTTACAGCAAAGATTCTCATTGACTTTTTTACATGAAATTGATAAAGAACTAATTGAATTTATTACTGATCTAATATTTGAAAATTATGTCCCCGTTCCTGGAAAGGGTGTGGAGTTATTACGAGATATTTATCCAATTCTTAAAGAAGAAAATGTAATTAAACAATCTGAATTATTGGAAATAAGTCAGAATCAATTTGAGCCTTCTGGAGGTATTGACGAGTTTAGTATGCTTACCTACATTTCTGAGGAAGATCTTTTAACAATAATTTTCCTAGACAATTTATCTAACCAATTTATAAATAAATATAATTATTACATAACTTCAAAAGAACTAAAAGAATTATACGATGTCTCATGTGAATCACTAGAATATGAGAAAAATCTTCAAGAATTTAAGAATTTAATTGAAATGATCCAAAGGATTGGAATAATAAGCCCTTCTAGAAAATCAATTCTTGAAAAAAAATATATTTTAAATGACCCCTTAAATTGCGTCTATTATTTCATGAATGTGAATCCGAGTCAGTTAAAAGCAATTGTAGATGCTGTTTTTGGCCAAATATAATTTCTCTTTATTTTTTTTTTTTTTTTTCGAATCCATTAATATTGATAACTATAAAATTTTAAAATATTTTTTAGCCTTTATTGAGATTATAGAAGTTTTTATTTTTTAACACTATTACATTTACTTTGTTATCAGCTTCAGCATGATCAAAAACAGCGTCTATATCATCAATCAATTGATAATTTAGAGCATTATGTTTTTCGGGTCTATTTAAAGTAATATATCCGATTTTTTTTCTGGATTCATAAATTACAGTTTCAAATTCCATTTCAATTTTTCACTACCTATTTTTTTTATTAATAACTGATTCTATCTCTTATTATTTAAAATTTTAATGTTCAATTAGTTGATTGTCTTTACTATTTCACTAATATTTATCAAATCTAATTACTTTAATAGTTTTGAAGTAAAAATAAATAAATTAAAAAGATATAAAAAAAATTGTAATAATTTAGCGTATTTGGTTGATCAATTTTGACGTATATTAAAAAGATATCGATGTCAGGATTCAAGTCCTTTGGAGATAGAACCGTTACCGTTAAGCTTTCAAGTGGCTTTACATGTATCGTCGGGCCTAACGGAGCTGGCAAGTCAAATATTATCGATGCTTTATGTTTCGCACTTGGACGATTAAGTAAGAAGACAATGAGAGCTAAAAGTTTAGAAGACTTAATTTTCGCTGGTGCAAAAGGCAAACAACAATCTAATAGGGCAATGGTCACTTTACACTTCGATAACTCTGAGAGTGTATTTCCGGGGGGCAATGAAGGAGATTTCACTATTAGTAGATCTATAAAGAGAGGCGGGGGTGGGGGCTATAAAATGAATGGTAAAAAAGCCACTAGACAGCAAATCCTTAGTGCGTTAGCCGCAGCTAATATAGATCCTGATGGATCTAACCAATTTGTCCTTCAAGGCAAGATCGTCGAATTAACTCACATGAATGCAGAAGATAGAAGAAAATTTATTGAAGAACTTATTGGACTTCAAAAATACGATGAAATGAAAGATGCGACGATGAAGGAATTAGAAAAGGCTGAGCGAGATCTAGGTCAATTTGAGGCAATCTTTAAGGAAGTATCTTCTCAATTAAGAAAAGTTGAAAAAGAAAAAAATGACGCAATAGCTTGGAGAGAGTTAGATGATCAGATAAACCAATATTACGCCCAATTAATCTCTTTAAAAATCTCAAAATTACAAAAAGAAGAAGAAGAATTAGATAAGAAAATTGAAGAATCTTCTAAAATAATTGAGGAATTACAAGAAAAAATAGTTAGACAACAAGATGTTTTGAAACAAGAATCTCTTGTTATGGAAAATATCCAAAAAACTGTATCTGAAAAAGAAAAAGAAAGAGAAGAAATAAATGAAGGTATAACGCAACTAAAGACAGAGTTATCTTCTAATCAAACGACTTTAAATTTAGCTAAAAAATCAATAGAGAAATTAAATCAGGATAAAGAAAAATTAGTAAATTTATTAATGGTTCTTGAAGAAGGTCAAAATTTTGATTCTTTAATTGAAGGTGTATCAAAAGAAATATCAGAAAAAGAAGCACAAATAGAAGAAGCAAAAAATGATGTTGAAAAAAGTCAGCAAAATCAAGCCGAACTTGATGTTAAAATCAAAAATAGTGAAGATGAGAAATCTAATTTAAAGTTAGAAATTTCGAGCTTAAAACAGCAAATATCGTCAAATAAGGCACAAATTAAACTTCATAAAGCAACTATTAAAAAAAATGAAGAGAAGAAAAAGAATCTAGAACTAGAATTAGATAAATTAAAGGGAGAGGCTGAAAGTATTGAAGACGCTATTGAAGCTACGAAAAAAATTGAAGCCGAGATTAGAAAAAAGATTGATGATTTAAAAAATAGGATATCTGAAGAAAATAAGAATCAAATTGATTTAGAAAATTCAATTAATTCAATACAAAAAGAGAAAAGTGATTTAAATTCAAAATTATCTGATTTACAATCAACATTATCGTCTCTTAATACAGAAATTAAAATGAATAATGAGACAATTTCGGATTTGAAAAAGAAAAAAGCAGAGACAGAGATAAAAATTAAAGAATTAAGTAAAGATAAAGATACTGAAGAAGTAATAAAAGAACTCATAAAGGAAAAAGAAAATATTATCAAAAAAATTACCGATTTAAAGAATAAATCAAAAAACGAGGATTCAATTTATCGAGAAAACGAGCAAAATTTTGAATTATTAAAATTGAAACAAAACTCTATTGAAAATGAAATTATCGATAATAATGGAAAAATTTC
>SDNM01000154.1 GCA_004524385.1 Promethearchaeota archaeon | reverse complement strand
TAGTGTTAATTTGATGTAAATATCTCTCTAAGAGACTAGCTAATTCTTCTTTTGAGGAAAATTTTATAGATGAATCAATACGTTCAATATGGTCAATACTTTGCGTATCAATATCAGAACTATATGGTGAGGTATATTGTTCTGTTGAATCAGAATCTGGCTCGATTGGAGTAGTTTGAGCAACAGGAACTGTGCCATGTTGTTTTAATTCCATCCTATATTCGCTTATAAGCCATTTAAAGATATTTAATCCTAATTCCGCATGCTCATCATTTTGAAACCCGCCTCCAGTATTATCTCTAAAAAGCTCATAACTTCCAATTGCACAAATTCTGCCGTTTTCTGGTTCGAAAACACATACTAACGGACAAGAAAAGGGTTCAGAAGTCTCATTTGAAGAAATTATAGAAATAGCTCCCCCATGAACATTAAGTGAACAGCCCGCACGATAGCATATTTCATTAATGCCGTTTGTAATAGGATGTGGGGGAATAAAATTATTAGCAGTTATTAAGGGCAGATTTTCTATTCCAATATTATTTATCTCGTCAAGAACTTGATCATTTTCAAAGGATATGCCAAAAAATTCGCTTAATTCTGATAAATTACTATTTCTGCCTCTATCACCTCCTGCATGTGAGAGTAATAATAAGCCTCCACCATCTTCTTTTACCCAATTTACAATTTCAATTATTTCTTGTTGTGAGAGTTTTGCATAATCAGGACACACAAAGACTAGGATATCATAAGACTTTAAAGATTCCTGCGTTATGGGAATTTCTAAGTAATTATAGCATATGAAATCGTTAGCGTTTAAATGATCTCGGAGTTCGGTATAGTTTTGATCTATCAAACCTCTTGGTTTATGTCCAAGGTCAAAGGCGATATTATAAGGCATTAAAAATCTCCGTAATAATGTTATATTTTGGTTTAAAAAAAACTTTTTTCATTAACTAATAAATTTATTTTGCTAAAATTAATACTTTACTCAATTTAAAATAATAGTATGAAAAGGTTTTTTACAATTTTTTAATAATTTTGATCAGAAAAAATAATTAAAATATTTAATAGACACTTTTATCTCCAATAATTAAATTGTCTTTACTTATATTCTCAACCTTAACATTACTCCCAATAATAGAATTTTTAGATATTATGTTCGAAAGAGTATTATTCCTTTCGATAACGCAATTTTCTAATATTGAATTTTTAATTATACAATTTCTTCCTATTGAAACATAAGGTCCTATAATAGAATTTATAATTCGTGTATTTTTCTCAATGTAATTTGGATTCTTAATAAAACTTCTTTCCACAGAGATATTTAAAGTCTGAAAATCTTCCTTTTTAATAGATTGATTTTCTAAAAGAAAACGATTGCCATTTAATACTTCTGAAGGTCTTCCAAAATCAAGCATTCCTCCTTTTAATTCTACCGCAGCAATTTTAAACCCATCATCTACTAAGTCCTGCATGCTTTCAGTCATATAAATTTCATTTGTTTCTTCCGTTCTTTGATCCAAATATTTCTTTAAATGATTGAAAAGAGATTTAATAGCCGAATTTGAAAAAGCATAGATCCCGGCAATTGCTAAGTCTGAAATAAACGTTGGTGGTTTTTCAACCAATTTCGTAATTATGTTATTATCATCTGTAACTACAACGCCATAAGAACTGGCATCTTCTTTAGGGACTTTCATCACCGTAATTATCCCATCCACGTCAGATTCATAATATCTCATCGTTACGTACGAATATTCATCAATTGGAATCATGTCTCCTAAAAATATTAGCGCCCCTTCTCGTTTATCCTCATCAGGACTATCTAATTTTTTATTTTCAAAATATTTATTAGCTAAATAAATAGCCTCACCCAATCCCCAATAATAGGGTATATTATCCTTATATCCTCGAGGTATTTGCTCGATAAAATTAAGCTTAAATTTATCACTATAATTATTAGTTATATATTCTATTATTCGTCTTTTTTTATATCCAACAATAAGAATCAATTCAGTATCTGGCTCAAAAGTATTGCTAAATTTTATAAGAATATGGTCAAGAACTGTTTTTCCTGCAACTCTAATAAACGCTTTTGGTTTGCTAAACGTAAAAGGGCGTAATCGAGAGCCTATTCCTGCGACAGGACCAATAATTTTCATTGTTAATTATGTAATGATTTTTTTTTTCGGTCTTAATCTAAATAATAAAATTACTCTAATTTACTTAAATCTTAAGAAAAATTAATATTTTCAATAAAACCTTGATTTATCTGAATCAAAAACTCTTTGTAAACTTCCAAATAATAGATCAAGACCATGTTCTTCTCTAATAGTACACGGAATTAATTCTGCAGTTGATCCCATTTGAATAAACACCTCAGATAAATGCATTGATAACTCCCGGATTAATCCCTTTTCTCTCTCACTAGTAGATTCTTCTAGAGCTTGAAAATCTTGGCTCCAATTAACGATCATGTCTATCTGATCTTCATCTAATAAATCTACTTTAGAAAGAATATTAATTTGAGAAATTTTTCTGAACCGAAATTGTACCGAAGCTGCTAAAAGCAATGTTGATATAAAACCGTTTGGTCTAAGAACAAAATTCGAATCAAAAAGAAAACATACAGACCTCTGTATATCACCAAATCCTAAAGAACTTGCTATTAAAGGTCCAGTTTCTCGGAATGCAAAAAGTTCCAACTGACCAGCAGTATCCACTAATATCCAATCAGAATTAAATTCATCGATCTCATCCTTTAAGTCGTCTAAGTAATTTACCATTAAATCTGAAGCCAATATCATCGCACCATTAGGGCCTAATCCGTATTCTTCCATAACCTCTTCGAGAACAATAAAATCTCTTATATCTATATCTGGAGCGTAGGGTATAACCTTGACACCCGGATCTAAATTTAAAGTAATGGCAGAGATCTCTGGATCTCGATTTATTATATAATCTTTTAATAAACCTGTAAGTGTGGATTTTCCACTACCTGCTGTCCCAATAAAGTAATTCAATAAAATTTTAGAAAACCTTGTTTGAATTTAGCTTAATTATAGTTAAAATTATTGAAACTATATGAATTAAATTTTATGATTCTTTTAATTTGGATAAATAATATATAGGTCTCTTTAATTTTTCCTCAAAATACTTAATCTCTTCTTTAGACTGATCACCAATATAATTATCTACATCTAAAACCAAAATTGCGTCTTGATCATGTAATTTTCTTAAGGCAATTTGCTGCAAATCCTTCCATTCTTTGGTATTAAATATATCCTTATTTAAAAGACCATCTACAGAGCAAATAGACACGATTCTTTTATAAATAATTTGTAAAATTGATTCAATTTTAATGAAATAATCTTTAGCTTTAGTTATTGACCCTACCAAGAAGATTTTCTCTTCCTTTATTTGTGAAAAATTGTAATCCTTAAAATCTTCAAGAAACTTTTCGTTTAATCGCATATTATTCACAATATTTATTAAGTTTCAATCCTATTTAATTCTCACATGAAGCTCAACACGGTTCATTTGGTCGAAAACTTAGATTTTTTAAAAGATTTGGATTCAGAAATAATAGATTTAATTTATATAGATCCTCCATTCTATACGGGGGTGGATTATCAAGAATTTTCTGATCAATGGAATTCATTGAATAATTATTTAGAGTTTATGCAACTAAGAATAAGAGAAATGCATCGTGTGCTAAAAAAAAATGGTAGCTTCTATTTACATTGTGATCCTAATGCCGTTTTCGATTTAAAACCGTTATGTGATAGCATATTTGGAAGAGTTTTTTTCAAAAGAGAGATAATTTGGAATGTAGGGAGTGTCTCAGGATTTAAAAGTCAAGTGAAAGGATGGGTACGTCAGCATGATACGATTCTTTATTATACTAAATCGGAGGAATTTACGTTCAATAAACAATATTTACCTTACAAGGAAGAGTACATAAAAAAAATGTTTAGATATAAAGATGAAAATGGTCGGCTTTACAGAAAAAGGAGAGGAGGAAAACAATATTTAGACGAAAAACCTGGAACCTTAGTAGGAGATGTATGGAATGATATTTATTCTTACCAAACAAGAACAAAGTCAAAAGAATACTTAGGATATCCTACTCAAAAGCCGGAAGAATTACTTAAACGCATAATTTTAGCTTCCTCAAATGAAGGAGATATTGTTGCCGATTTTTTTTGTGGATCGGGTACTACATTAGCGGTCGCAAAAAAGCTTAAAAGGAGATGGATTGGTGTTGATAATAATCCTAAAGCAATTGAGCTAACCAAAAAAAGATTAAATAACAAATAAAGTAATAAAAAACGAATAAGTTAATCTTTTCCGATAACAATATCTTCAATCCCAACCCATTCTTTAGCCTCGTCAAGACTATGTACGATTTTTCGATTGGGAGATTCTGCTTTCTCCAACAATATTTCAATTTCTTTATCTAAAGGAAGGTTATGTGCTGAGATAACATACGCCGATTTTCCTAATTTTTCGTTATTCTTTTTTAATAATTCTAAAATTATGTTAAAAGACCTAACATCTAACAAAATAGCATCAAGATTATCTATGATTGCGCAGAATTTTTCGTAATTTTTCGTTTTTTCTTCAAATTCTTTCACGAATCGCTTAGCTACAGATTTAGGAAATGTCCCTAACGTTTTTACATATAAGCAATTCTCTCCTATTATCTCAATTCGAAACATTTAAAGAAAACACCTATTTTATATCATAAATACTAATATGCTATTCATATAAATTTTTTTTTTTATGCTGAAATTGTTTAAAAATAATTTATATTTGAATCTCTCTTTATTGTAATT
>SDNM01000153.1 GCA_004524385.1 Promethearchaeota archaeon | reverse complement strand
TTAACTGCGGTATCTGACGAGTTTCTAAGAAAATTGGATTCTTTAAAGGTAGACAATGAAGAAAAAAGAGAATTTCTTAAAGAAATGCTGCTTTTTTCTCCCGAAGAAAGAAATGAAATTCTTGATAAGATCTTAAAAAGAGTTAATTCTTATTCTGAAGGCGAATAAAATTCCAAATAAAATTTTATATGAAACGTTAAATAACATTTCAGAAGAACAGATATTAGTATTAAATATTATTCAGGAATATCTTAATAAAAATAGAACTTTTAATAAAATCGAAATAGTTCCTTTTATTAATGCTAAAATAGCAAAAAAAAATATAAATATTAGCTATATTGGAATAAGTGAAATTCTCAAATCACTTGTAGAAAAAAATATCATTGTTGAAGGATCTAAACTAATAAAATATGATCTCTTAGCTAATTTAAATAGAAAAGATATTTATGATTATATTATAAAAAATCCCGGGATTCATTTCAATAAGCTGGTTAAATCTCTAAATATTAGTGTATTTAGTGTTGAATGGCATTTGAATATCTTATTAAAATTTAATCTCATCAGGAAAGTAAAAATAGAAAACTTTGATGCATATTTCGATTCAAAATTACCGTCCAAAAACGATGAAATTCTTCATATTATTTCAAGAGAGAAATGTAAAGAAATAATCCATTATATTAAGCAAAACAACGAAGGCTATTCAAAAAATTACCTTTCAAAAGAACTTAAAATTCATTCTAATACAATCTCAAAATATATTGAAAAACTTGAGGAATTTGGTCTTTTATTGAAAAAAGAATTATCTAATATGACATTGTATTTCTTAAATGAAGGTTATTTCGCACATTTGATTAGTGAAATTAAATCTATACATTAAAAAATATAAAAATAACCTTATTGAACTTTATTATTTGATAAAAGAAATAAAAAAGAAAGAATATTTTAATTTAAAGATTTTAGAGATCTCTTCCATATCTTCTTAATTGATTCTGTATTATAAATAGCTGTATGTTCCTTGCACCTCCGATAACTTCTTCTATTTTACTCGTGTCCATAAACTCATCTATGGGCGTATTATCTGAGATTACTGCGATCCCTCCCATCTGCTGTTGCACCTCATAACATATTGTGTGCGTTAGTTTTGAGAGAATATATTTTCCTTGAGATGATACAGAAGCACACCATTTTTCTGCAGTTGGATTTCTTTCTTCTGCAAATAATACTTTTTCATCATAAATAGTTGCAACATTTAATGCTAATGTAGTTGCTGCGGTTGTTTGAGATAATAAATCTGCTAAACTAAATCCAACACCCTGATATTTAATTATTTGTTGGCCAAATTGCTTTCTTAAATTGACATAAATTATTGCGTAAATGAGAGCACCCCAACATATACCAACTCCACTTCCCATTATCCCTAATCTCTCAGGTACTAAACCTTCGAAAAGTCTTGTATATCCCGCTCCATCATCAGCTAGAATATAATCTTTAGGCACCTTAACATTATTCATTATTGTATGAGCAATGTGGACTCTCGGGACTGAATTTATTTTTAACCTTCTAGTTTCATATCCGAAATCACGACTGATCATCGCTTGCACCATTGTCTGTCGTGGATGTTCTTCATCATATACGCCATAAGTGCAAACATAGTCTGATTTTGGTCCATTTGTAGTAAACACTTTTTCACCATTATAGATCACTCCATCATCGGTTTTGGTACATTTCATTAGCATATTTACTGCATCTGACCCTCTTTCTGGCTCTGTAATGCCGATGCATCCAATCTTTTGACCTGATAGCAAACCATCTTGAACTTTGTAAATTTCATCACTTTCACCTCCGTGATGATAGTAATGAAAAGTTGGATTTCCACATAGAATACCGCTTGCTAAACGGGCTAATTCTAACTGTGGATCTAAGATTGATAAGTGCAATGCCATTAAAATTTCTTTTTTCATTCCATAAGGAGTGAAATCTCTCCATTTATTAATTCGCTGCATATATCCTGCTTTTCCTAATTCTGGAAATAAGACATATACGTCTTTACTTTTATCTATTAGGGGATTTAATTCTAAGCAAAAATCTTGAAGCTCTTGGCAAAATCCTTGTTCTTCATCATTTAGCATTGGGAATAGATTATCATTAAGAATTTTAAAGCTATTTTCCAAACTCATTTTTTCAAGGATTTCATCCTTGATAATTTGTTCTTGCATATCCATATTTTTATCAAGAAGAGTTATTAATATTTAAATATAAAAGAAATTGTATTAATTATTTTAAATGTATAATTACAATTAAATTTAAGATATCGAATGGAAAAAAAAATATTACATATTACATAATAATTTTAATTTAGCTAATAATTATTAACTTAAGAATGAAAGAATAAAAGGCTATTGAATGAAAAAAAATATCATATCCGATTTTTTAAATAAAATTAAAATATTTAGGGAAAGAAAGCAATTTTTAGAAGAAATTGAGAAAGAAGAAAGTAGTTCAATAGATAATATTTTAGTTAAATTCGTATTAGACAAAAATAGGGATTTAGTGAAGGAAAAATTCACTCAAACTGCAGAACTTATCGCCAAAACTCAAGATGAAATTGAGAAGGATGTCAAAAGTAAAACGTTGTTCAAGCTCTTCGATAAAGTGAGAGAAGTTTCTGAAGATCAATATCAATATAAGTTTAAAGAAAAAAGACAAATTAAAAAAGCAGGTAGAAGTTTAGATACTTTTGTGGAAAGATTTGATTCTGCTATGCCTACAACTGAAGAAGAGAGACTATCAGATATGAAGGAGCTTAAAGCAACTATTTCATTGCTCGAATCATATGATGAGGAATCTTATAGAGTTAGTCCTAAAAAAACTGACGCAGGAGTAGGAATGTTTTACGAGAGAATGTCTCGTCAATTTAAATCATTAATTAGTGAACATAAATTAGATCATTATAGATTAATCCCGATTCAACGATTAAAATATCATGTGCTCTCAAATAATAAAAGGCTAAAAGATGAGGATATTCTTCCAATCGTAAACATTATGAAGGAGACTAACTTGGTGGGAGATGTTATTGAAGTTAATCCTACTTTTCATGTTATTGTATTAGGCGAGGAACAATTTGATTTTTCGCTCGCTGAAAAAGTTCTTTTAACTTTTGCCTACGATGAGGACCTAACGTTTCGAAAATTATTGGAATTAACGGAATGGAAAGAAGAACATGCTAAAAATGTAATTAAAAGTTTAAGCGATCAAGGATTAGATACTCGTTTTGATGATAGAATTGCTGTTAGAGGATTTGGACAGATAGAGGATAGAAAGGTGTGGAATGATACTATTGAAGAAATAATTCAAGAGGCTAAAGAAAAAGAATTAGACAAGAAAAAACGACAATTGGAGAGAAAAGAAAAATTAAAACAAAAACTTTCTCAGGTCGAAAAAATGGAAATCCCTTCAGCAGAAGTGAAAGATATAAATGGCGAAAAGCAGAAACTCCAAGAAGAACAGGAAATTATAGATAAAGATGCCTTATTAGGTGCGATGGAGGCTCTTGATGACATAGTGCCAGTAAAAGCAGAAAAGGGTTTAAAAACTGAAGAACAACCCCAAGAAAATCAGATCTCTGAAAAAGTTTTAGAATATCACGAAAAATTCTCTCTAATTAACGGCGGTATCTCACAATATGAAAAAATTAAAGAATATCTCACCCAGGAATTAGGAGCCTTTTCTGAAGAGATTTTAAAAACTGTGCTCAATCAATTAATCGAGCTAAAAATGATTGTTGAAACAATAAAAATTGGAGAATATGACTTTTATCTGTTTAATGAGATTGATTTAACTGAAAGTCAGATAGAGTTTCTTAATTTTGCCATTGGTAAAGAAACAATGAAGAAAGAAGACTTTATTGATGGATTAGAATGGAACGAAGAAAAAACATTGTTAACAATGAAACAACTTCAACAAAAAGGAATTCTGGTATTAGCACAACAAAATATACTCATACCTGGAATTATTCAAAAGGATTAATGCAAACTGATTAAAGTTAGAGATATTTTTTTTTAACATATTCTTGTACTTTTTTTAACTCATTCATATGAGTCTCCCTATCCGCAAAAATATAGAACCTAACATCAGGACCGGTCCCAGAAGGTCTAAAATATAATGTAGAATCAACACTTTTTAACTGATAGATATCGATCATCCCATTATTATCTGATAATGATTTGATCTGATATTCTTTCCCTTCAATATTTAAAGTTTTCCCATCATTCTCTTTGAAATTTTTCATTATTTTAACTTTTTCCTCATCAACTGCGGGAATAGTACGATTTATTCCTACAATTGACCAATCTATAGATTCAGAGATTATAGATCCTCGACATATTAATTCTGTAATCAAAACTAATGCAAGGACGGGATATTTATCGGCAATCACAGTAAAATCAGTTGAAAACTCAAACTCACCAGTTTCTTTATTTTTAGAAACTTTTAATATATTCAAAGTATGCCCCCCTGATTCCTCCCAATAAACCATCAAAAATTCTTCTTTTTCAATACCCTTTTTGTTCATAAGATCGATAATTTGCTTTTTCAGGGGTGCTGGGTTATCAATTTTGATTAAATTCTTATTTTCATCCTCCATATAAAGAATAGCTTTATCTATCTTGGATTGGTCTACATCAATTCCTAAGAGAAAATACATTATAACTCCTAGGTGTTTATACCCAACTCCTGTTAAAATGTTTATGAAACTAGTTTCATCACCCCTCAAGTCGCTAGGTATTGTCCGAACATTTATAATTTTTTTGTTATAATCCTTTGCTAAAATATTATGCATTGCT
>SDNM01000152.1 GCA_004524385.1 Promethearchaeota archaeon | reverse complement strand
CCATTTAAACATTCCAATTCTTTTCTTTTAAAAAATAATTTGATTAATTACTAATTCTCGCAACTTTAAAAAATTTTTATTTTAAAGATCTATTTGATATGTAAATCTCATAAAACCAATCTAATATATATTGAAAGAAAAATCGTTCTCGAAGGACGTCGTAGTGTGATTTATTTTTTAGGCTGGTCAATTTTGCAATATCTTCTGACTTAATTTTACCCTCGGCAATTAAATTCATTCGCGCCTTAAATTGGTCAATCATTGATATGGGCCTTAAAATAACTTCAATTGCGTTAGAGATCTTGTTTATTAATTCGCGAAATTCTTTATTATAATCATCCTTAGATTTTCGAGATTCGCTTAGGAAACTATTTATCTTCTTTAAGATTGGCTCTTTTTTGTAATAATTAATTAATTCTTTTTGATCTATTACTTCTGAGAGATAATCTATAACTTTTTTGATAATCGAGGATTCAATTTGTAACTTTTTCATTTCTTTTTCTAATCGAACTAAAAATTGTTGCTTTAAAAACTGCTTATATTTAACGATTATTGCTTCGTTTTCTTTTATGTCTGAACAAATTTCGACAACTTCTCCCTTAGGGGTTGAGTAAGTGAAACCATGCCCTTGAGGTCCAAGTCCCCCAAGTAGGACCATTCCTAAAATATAAAATTTGTAATTATCCTTAGCAATTATATTATTCAGATTTATAGTTATATTCTCTGGTGATATTAAGTGCTTTTTAATTTCACTATATTCTCGTAACTCTTCAAAATCATAAAAATATGTATTGTAGCTATTTTTATAGTTAAATTCAATAAAATTTTCATTCTCAGTTAGTAAATCGCTTTGATTTTTGTACAATTGATTTTTATGCTCTATAATAATCTTATTAAATTCTCTAATGAATTTCTTTATTGAACCTAAATTTTTAACACTAAGACCGTATATTGAGTATTGATTAAAAAAAAAATTTTTAATGTAAAATACTATTTGCTCTATATTCAAATTATATAATAGAAATCGATCGTTTACAAAAAAATCATAGAGATCTTGAGGCATAACTTTATAAACATATAAAATCAAAGAATTGGATACATTTCCAAACAAATCGTTTAAATTTGAGAGCAGCAATTTATCTTTCTTGAGGTCTTCTATGGTTTTTAAATCATCGTTATCAAAATCTTTATCAAGCAAATTAAATTCGTTGAAAAATCTTAAAAGCTCAATTATTTTACCAAGTGAAGAAGTTTGATATTCTGTAGCTACTTCTTCTGTACAATTCAATAATAATTCTGAAATAATTTCAAAGCGATCAGGAATTTTTCTCACATCAATAAATATATCAACATAGGACGATAAATTAAATACCTTCCTAAAGGTTTCAAATTTTTTATGTTTAAGATTTTTTGAAAGACACTTGTAAAAGTTCTCTTCAATTTTTTCTTTATAAATTTTATTTGAGGATGAGTTGATTAAATTTGAGAACTTTTCTATTTCATTTTGCTCGATAAAGCTTTTAATTTTAAATACTTCTCCTGATTTTAAAAAATTAATTAGTGAATCAAAAAACTCTTCTAAAGGTATCATTTAACAGATGAATTATAATAAAACTTGCTATTAAACTTATTGATATATATACAAAGGAAGTTGATTTTTTAGTTTAATCTAAAAGATCAGCAATCTTTTGACTAACTGATTGGATGTTGAGGAAAACCATTCCAAGCGAGGCATCTGCTTTGGTGAGAGTCGCCAAAATCGCATTATTACCTGCTTTTGATAAGATTATTATTCCATCAACACCTTCTATAAGAATTCTCTTAAGATTTCCTCGAGCAAGCTCTTCAACTGCTCTCTCAGATACAGATAAGATAGCTGCAGACATGGCGGACACAATACCATCATTTACATCCCTCGCAAGAACTGAACAAATAGGAAGTCCTTGCACACTCACAATTGCAGATCCTTGTATGTCAGCATTGACCGCTTCCATTTTTCGCAATAATTCTATAAGATCGCTGATGTTTTCACTCAATGATTTATCAACTAAAAAAAAATGATATTATTATTATTATATTCTAATTTAATTTTAAATATTTTTTATTCTTTTATTCTTTTTTATTTTTATTTAATATTTTTTATTATTTTTTATTATTTTATTCTTTTTATCAAAATAATGACTAATCTTTTTATCAAAATAATGACTGATCAAAATAATGACTGAGGATCAAAAAACTCTTTCAAAGGAAGAAAAAGAAAAAGAAGAAAAGGAAAAAGAGATTAAAATAGATTCCTTAAGAAAGGCTGGTGGCATAGCAAGAGAAGTAAAAAAATTTATGAAACCTCGTTTAAAAGTAGAAGCAAAAGTTTTAGATTTAATTAACACTGCAGAGCAGAAAATCATAGAATTAGGCGGGGAACCGGCATTTCCTGTTAATTTATCCATAAATAACGTAGCGGCTCATTATACATCTCCAATAAGAGATGATGGTTTAACAATAAAAGAGGGGGATATAGTTAAATTAGATATGGGAGTTCACATTGAAGGATATATTGTGGATACGGCATATACAATTAGTTTTAATAATAATGAAACTCTTGAAAACATCATTCAAGCAACTGAAGTCTCAGTTGATGCGGCAAAAATGATGGTCAAGCCAGGTATCAATACCAGAGAAATAGGGAAAAAAATTGAAAGTATAGTCAAAGGGTTTAAATATAATCCAATTAAAGAATTAGGGGGACACCAAATAGAAAGATGGGTTGTTCACGGAAAGAAAGCTCTTCCCGAATTAGGAAATCAAAGTGGAGATGTTATGGAAGAAGGAGATGTATTTGGAATAGAAATATTTGCATCTACAGGTGAAGGGTCCGTTCATATGACTAATAATTCTTTTATATACGAATTAAATCCATATTCAGGGAGGGTTCCCTTGCGTCGGAAAGTTTCTAAACAAATTCTTGGATTTGTGAATAAAAATTATAAAACATTACCATTCGCAGAAAGATGGGTGGCAAAAGAATTTAGAATGGGTGTTGCATTTGGACTTCAAGAACTAGTAAAACAAAATAAATTACAGGCTCATTATGTGCTAGCAGAAAATAAAGGTGAGTATGTTGCTCAAACTGAGGAAACAATTATCGTGACTGAGGATGGATTTGAACAGTTAACTTAAATAATTTAAATAATTTATTTTAAAAAATTAATTTTAGTTTTTATATGAGAAAACTAAATATTTGTCTTGTTTCTTTGACTATCGCTCCAGATAGTCAAGATGGAAGTGCTAAATTTTTTAGGGGGATTTTCGATTATTTAAAAAAACAAGGTCATAAGGTTTCTCTTTTAACTGGAAAATGGAATTATGAGCTTGATAATCCTAACATTTTTCAAATAGATTTAATCAAGAAAAGTTATTTTTGGATACCTCAATTTAGTTTAAAGGTTAAAAAATATCTTAAGAATCATAATTTTGATATTATTCATGGAAATGGTCCTAAAGGTTCGCTACCTCTTCTATTCATCGGTAAGAAAAGATTTATCTCAACACTCCACGACTTGGGACCATATGAAACCACATTTTCACGAATTCCAATAGAAAAATATCTATTTAAAGCTGTTGCTAAAAAGGCAGAATATTTGACAACATGTTCCGAATTCATTAAGAATGAAATTAAACGTAATATTCCTCAAATAGATATTAATAAGATATACAATTTATATTCTGCTATTGAACCAAAATTCAAATGTTATCCAGAAGAGGCTCAGGAATTAAAGAAAGTATTAAATATTCAAGGACCGATTCTACTCCACATTGGTCGTATAGCATTATATAAAGGTGTACACAATTTAATTTCTGCTTATCAAATAGCGAAAAAAGAAATTCCAGATCTTAATTTAGTTATTGGAGGAAAACCCGATTTTTATATGGAAAAATATTTTAAGATTTGGAAACAAAAATATAAAGATATTCATTTTTTAGGATTTGTTCCAGAAGATGAGATCCCAATTTATTATTCTATGGGTGATATTTTCGTAAATTATTCATATGCTACAGAGGGATTTGGGCTTACCCCTCTCGAAGCGATTGCCTGTGGAACGCCAGTAATCTGTTCATCTATAAAACCCTACAAAGAAGTGTTAAAAGATAATGCCATATTCGTTCCTCCCAAAAATCCTGAATTACTTGCTGAAGAAATTATTAATTTAATAAAAAATGATTCTCTAAGAAGAAAATTGGTGCATAAAGCTCAAAAATATATCGAAAGGTACACGTGGGATGCTGTAGGTAAAAAACTCGAGAAAGTATACAGTAAATTTCTAAAAAATTAGAAATTAGAGATCTAGTTAATTCCTAATAATTTCTTCTTAACAAAATCAAAACAAATTAGATTGGGATTTTCAAAATTTTTAATTTTTTCACTAAATGACAAATTGAATCTATCACTAGAAGGTTTTTGACTAAGAATCTCAGTTGATCTTTCAATTATTTTTTCTGGGGCTTTAATATGTTCTAAAGGAAAGCTGTTTTCTATCAAAAAGTTTTCTTGTGGTGCTGTATCTCCTGGAAAATATTCTATACTTGGTACATTTAAAAGACTCGATTCGCGGACGATAGTACCTCCACCACTTATTATTAATGCTCCATAAAAACAAAGATCGACTAAATTTGATAAATAACGAGTGATTACAACATTTTTATTACCTGAAAAATTCTTAAGTTTACCTTTTAGAAAGTTTTCTTGTTTTTTCGTTCGGACTAATAGAAAATATTTATGATTCGGGAATTCTCTAAAAATTGGTGGAAGGAACTCTGTTATCAATGTTTCTTCGGCTTTAAGTTTTTCAATAAAAT
>SDNM01000151.1 GCA_004524385.1 Promethearchaeota archaeon | reverse complement strand
AATAATATTATTCTTAGAAGTTTATATGAAATATATCTATGGGCCTGTACCGAGTAGGAGATTAGGTAGATCTTTGGGAATTGATCCTATTCCCTCAAAAACTTGTAATTTCCAATGTATATATTGTCAAATAGGAAAAACTACTTTTTTTACGAATGAACGGAGAAATTATTATCCAAAGGAAGACATTATTGCTGAAATGAGAGAAGCAATCGAACAAAATGAAAAAAAAATAGATTATATAACTTTTGTGGGCAGTGGTGAACCCACATTATATAAAGATTTAGAAGAATTGATTTTAAAAGCAAAAGAGTTATCAAAAAATCCCGTTTGCGTAATTACAAATGGTGCATTAATGTATAATTCCGAGGTAAGCAAGGCCCTTCTGCTTGCTGATGTTGTTTTACCTAGCTTAGATGCGGGAGATAATCAGCTTTTTATTAAAATAAATCGACCTCACCCTTCTCTTAAATATAATGACATTATTCAGGGTATAATTGATTTTAAAAGAAAATTTAAAGGTAAGTTATGGTTAGAAATAATGATAATAAAGGGCGTTAACGACTCAAATGAAAATTTATTAAAAATTAAAGAAAAAATTGATTTAATAAAACCAGATAGAATTGATATAAACGTTCCAACAAGACCTCCTACTGAAAATTGGGTTAAAATTCCAGATAAAAGCATTATTCCTCTTCTTAAGGAAATTTTTGGGGATATTTATGATATAACATTTCCAGAGAAGGGAAATTTCGATTTTTATTCTTTAGATTTTGAAAAAGAGGTCTTGTCAATAATTGAAAGACATCCTATGAGACAAAATCAAATTATAGAGACTTTTTCTACGGATAATTTTAACCAAAAAGAAATATTACAGCGATTAAAAGCACTTGAATATCGGAAAAAAATTACAAGGATAATTTATAATAATGAAATCTTTTGGAAGGCTATAATTTAACTTTCTATTTATATGTTTTATGAATAATTATTCAGAACATTTAAATTACGATATTGATATTTATTACTTAGTATTTGATTAATGAATAATCATTCAAAAATATAGAGAATTGAGTTGATAAAAAAAATTGACAAGTTATAAAGAAATAATAAAGGATGATACGTTTAAAGTGAAAGATGAATATACAATAGATACAAAACTATTTAAGATGTGTTGGGGATGTGAAACCAAGCATAAGTCAGGTCATATGGTTTGGGATGCTACAAAAATGCGAAGGATTTTTTTTTGTGAAAATTGCTTTGCGAAATTGAAGAAGTAAGCTTCATTTTCTTTTTTTTTAATATTTATTAGAATAGTCAAGATTATTCAATGGAAAAATGGTTGTAATTACAACCACTGATTATAATTTCGAATAAGATTCGATTTACTTTGCATATAAATTTAGATTATAAAAAACCCCATTCCATATTATATATAATATTCCTCTAATTTTGGTGTATCGAACTGTGTTTGGTTTTCTCATATAATGACGGATTGAGTTCGATAGATTTAAATAATATAAAAACATTTTTTTATTAGAAAAAAAGAATTCTATCTCCTAAAAAACAAATAAAAATGTGGAATATTTATGAATATAGATAAATTTGTTGATTTTGATAAGGATAAACAAGTCATTTACTATAACATATATTTAAATGATGAAAATATCATAACAAAAATACCTATTATCTCAATATCTAAGAAAGAAAAGCATATTGAAAATTTAGTAATCGAAAAGCTAGACCTTATGGAATATACATATACATTTTTACTCAATTGTGAGCAAAAGTAACATATTTGAATATTTTTTGTTTTTTTAAAAATTAGAATTAAAATTAATGGAGAGAAAAGAATTTCGCATTATAGAGGTGAATATTATTAAAAAAAATAAAAAAGATCAGAATGAAATAGATAATAATATAGGAGAAATTCATTTTTGTTGCATGCAAGGGGAGTATTTATTTCATGATATAACTGAATTAAGAGGTTTTAGTAATGAAAATGATTTTTTTTCTATATATGATGTTTTTTAAAAATTTATTAGAATAGTCAAGATTATTCAAAATAATGAAAACAAAGGATTGAATTTTGAGAACCAATGAAAGTATTGAATATTATCTAAAAGCCATTTATTTAATCTCAAAATATAATATATAAATAATTCATAAAATGAAAATAGAAGATTTGAAAAAGTTCGGAATCAATGGTCCTAAGAAGGGTAAATTTATTATAGTTTTAGGTTCTAAATGGTGTAAATCTTGTAAATTACTTTCAACTATTTTAGAAAATTTTAGAGATAATGGGTTATTAAAGTTAGAAGAAATTAGTATTGATGATAATTGCAATTTAGCTCGAGAATTGAATATCTATGCTGTGCCAGCTTTAATTTTTTTTAAGGATGGCATGCTCTTAAACAAAAACATTAAGGTTAATGAAGAAATATTGGTAAAAAATGGAGTTATGATTGGAGCTTTCAGCGAATTGATTTTGAAACAAATTATTAGGCAAATGTAAATCTCTAAATTAAAATTATAATAGAGGGATTATGTATGATTATTAAAAAAGTACTGGTCGCAGGTACTTTTGATATTTTACATCCAGGCCATATTTTTTTTATTAATGAAGCAGCAAAGTTAGGAGAAGTTTATGTGATTGTAGCTACAGATAAAAATCGAGAAAAATTTTCAGGAAAATTACCAATTATCCCTGAAGAACAAAGATTAGAAGTTGTATCAAGTCTGAAAAATGTAAAACAAGCCAAATTAGGAAGGAAAGATAATGAAATATTATTAACAGTATCAGAAATTAATCCTGATATCATTTTATTAGGTCCAGATCAAAAATTTGATGGAAACCTTTTAAAAAAAGCTTTAATAAGAAATAATTTGGGTTATATTGAAGTCAGGAGATTACACAGATATTATGATAAATATGTATTAAATTCATCAAGTCTGATAAAGAGAAAGATAATTGAATCTAACGATAGAGATGAAAAGAAAAAAAGAATGGAAATTAAATACCCAACTAATTATGGGGAGGTATAATTAATTTTATATTAATGTTTTAAAATCAAAAGACAATTCATTAGTAGAGAATTTATATTGTACAATTGAAGAAATATAAATGGAACATAACAGGGATTGATTAATCTAATTATTAAATTAATTGGAGATTCTCTACATCCCTCATTTAAAGTTCATTTAATAAGAGGAAATAGGAGTTAATTATAAGAAGATAATAAATCCATTAAAATTGAAAAAGAGAAGATATTGGATGTGGATTATAAAGAAATGATGATAATTTCTTTAGCAATAACTATGCTCATTGGAGGGATTCTGCTCATCGCATATATGAGTAATTTAGTAGTTAAGCATGCTGCAAAGCTTGCTTCAGCTTTAGGAGTATCAAATTTAGTGATTGGAATTACTATTGTCGCAATAGGTACAGATATTGCTGAAATTGTTAATTCCATTATTTCCTGTTCAATTGGGCATGGAGATATTGATGCAGGAGATTCCATTGGTTCAGTTTTAACTCAAATAACTCTGGTTTTTGGGTTACTTCCCATAATATGTGGAGGATTTGTTGTTAAAAGAAAACAAATTATCATTATAGGATCTTGCGTCATATTATCGCTTATTTTAATTTATTCAGTCATTGAAAAAGGCTACTTTACTCGTTTAAATGCAATATTTATAATTTGTAGCTTAGTCTTTTATTTAATGGTAATTTATAACGTGACTAAAAGTGAGCTCTTAAAAGAAGTAGAATTGATATTAATTTCAAAAAGGTGCAAGAGTAAAAAATATCATGCTACAATAATGATTACAGGGTTATTGGGAGTGCTTGTGAGTTCAATTATTATTGTTTCAGCAGTAATAATGCTCTCCTTAAGGTTTAATGCTAATGAATTAATCATTAGTTTTTTTATTCTAAGTATTGGAACATCTCTCCCCGAATTAGCAGTAGATATTAATGCAATTAAAAGAAAAAATTATAATTTGGCTATTGGAGATATTTTGGGTTCATGTATAATAGATGCAACAATTAGTATAGCGATAGGGCAACTTCTTTTCCCCCAAGAAGTTTCTGCGAAATTGATTATTCCTTTGATTATATATACTATTTTTGCTTCAATGCTCGTAATAGCAGTAATAGCTTGGAGAGAAAAAGTAGATAAAAAGTCTGGAATTCTATTCATTTGTATATATATAGGTTCATATTTCTTCTTTTTTGCTTATTTATTTTATTTTCAGTAAAGTTGGTCTTTAAGTGTTCCAATTGAACTTAAAATAATTATTCTTTAGGGGATAATTTTATCGTTTATTATTAATGAAATTCAAGAATAAGATTTTCTAGGGCATCAGATATCTCTGGAGTTATATAATGCTCAATATTACAGCATAAATTTTTCACTTGATCATTGTCTTTTAATTTTAAAACATGGACAAAAAAATCAAATAAACTATTATAGTTTTTAACAATGCTAAGGGCAATTTTTTTTCCCTTTTTGGTTAATCTTAAAGATTTGTTTGGCTTCCAATCTATGAGATCATTTGCTTTTAACTTATACAACATATTTGTAACTGAAGATGGTTTAACTTTTAATATATTTGAAATTTCTGAATTAGATACCCAGCCACCTTTATTCTCTTTTGAAATTAAATATATGGCTTTTATATAATCCTCATAGCTTTTATTTAAGTGTTGCATTTTATCTCAATTTTTTAATGGGACTTTTAAATTTTAAAAAAAAAAAATTATTCAGTTTTTTCTAAATCTTCAATTCTTTTTGAGATATTGTCCATTGCACTTTTAATGTTTTCCATTTCAGATTCTAAATATTGCTTTTCTTGCTT
>SDNM01000150.1 GCA_004524385.1 Promethearchaeota archaeon | reverse complement strand
GATACAATTTTGCTAGACATACAAGTCATTGCTACATTTTTCAGTCCTACTTTGTCATCAATGCCACTTTTTATTGAAATACTGTCAAGAATTTGGATTGCTTTATCAGCAGCTTTTCGAAAACCTTCTGTTATTACAGTTGGATGAATTTTTTGTTGAATAAGCTTTTCAGCTCTTTTTAATAATTCTCCTGCCAGAATTACAGAGGTTGTGGTGCCATCACCTACTTCGCTATCTTGGGTTTTGGCCACTTCTACCATCATTTTAGCTGCGGGGTGCTGTACGTCAATTTCTTTTAAAATTGTAGCTCCATCGTTGGTTATGACTACGTCTCCAAATTGGTCTACGAGCATTTTATCCATACCCCTGGGACCTAGTGATGTTCTTACTGCCTCTGCAATTGCCTTTGCAGCTGCGATGTTATTGTCCATTGCTTCTTTTCCCTTTGTTCTCTGGGAGCCTTCCTTCAATAATATTACAGGTTGTCCGCCTAATTGTGCCATTTTTATTTCACATATTTTGATTAAATTAATTACTTTATATAGATCTCTAAGTCATAAAATTAAAAAAGTTTACGAAAATTTTGTCTTTATAAGGAAAAACAAGAGTTACTTTCGTAAATCTCTTTTTTTCAATCGTAAATCTTTACCATGGCAACGTCGGCATTTAGTGGCTTTTAATGGATTGAGAGCACCGCATCTACGGCATACACTCTTAAATAAAAGATGGTGTTGCGCTATTTTTCTTTTTACTGGATCATCGATTGGGCTCATATTAAATCCATTAATTTTTCTTTTTTCCACTAAAATAGATTAATAAGATGATTATTAGAAAATAAGGTTTAAAATAAGTTTTATGGTTAATTATTTGATTAACACAATGAAAAAGTTAAAATCTTATAATGAATAGAATATAAATGATTGATTTAACAAATAATTAAATAAGATATAGTGTAAATAGATTTGCCAAGAGAGATATTTAGCATTGAAGAATTTCTTAAATTAGCTGAAAACGCCTATCACTGTCGTGTGAAAAGGACTAAAGATACCGTTAAGTTGAAGCTTCGCACAAAGAAAATATTATATACTTATAAAACTGATCCAAGCGCAGCCGAACAACTCATTAAACAGATTAATTGCGATATAATTGAATTATAAATAAAAACTTGATTTTTCAATTAGGTAAATGATTGATGAAAGCTCTTCCAGCCTGTATTACTTGCGTAAGTTCAGGATTTTTATGTAATAGCTGTCAGAAAAAGCTAGATACAGGAGAATTAACAGAATTTGAATTAGATTTAGCAAAAGATTTACTTGAGCTGGAGGAAACAGACCACGAAAATTTCGGTTTTTTAAAAGATGTATCTTTTTATAAAGCAATAGATTACGAGGATGTTGTAATCTTTGTAATTGGAAATAAAGATAAATTAAGAATTACTCAAGAATTAATAGATTGGATAAAAGATACATATAAAATAGAAAAGATAATTTTAATCGAAAAGACTAATAAACCTAGACCGGTTGTTGAGAGTTTAATTGCGCCAAGTAAAGTAGTTTCTTTGAATGAAATTTTCCTTGCAACTGGAGATATTGAGTTCAAAGCTGTTTTACCTAAATCAGATAAAAATAATATCTTATTTACCCGAATGGAGCTTGAAGATCTAATTTTAGAGCTTTGTGGAAAAAGGACAAGAATTGAGTATTTATAATGGGTAAAATTTAAATTCCCATTTTTTAAAAATATATTAGGTATCCATCTATGTATGAATTTAAACAAGTTATTTTAGTAAGAACAGATTTAAAGATGAGTACAGGTAAAAAATGTGCTCAAGCGTGCCACGCGAGTGTTTCTGCCTCCGATTTAACAAGAACACATACTAAAACTAAAAGTGCGTGGAAGAACTGGAAAAATTCAGGACAAAAAAAGGTTATATTAAAAGTTAATAAAGAACTAATGGAAGTGATCTATAAAAAAGTTCTAAAAAATAATATTCCATGCTTTCTAGTTAAGGATGCTGGCTTAACTCAACTAGAACCTGGCACGATGACTGCTTTAGGGATTGGTCCTGCTTTATCAACCGAAATTGATTCAATAACAGGAGATTTGCAATTATTATAGATAATAGCAAGAGAGAAGTTGAAAGACTTGTAGGGATTGAAATTTATAGCACCCCTGATATAGAAGGAATAGGCGGTGTATATAAAAACAGTTATAAAGATTTTATTGTGAAAGAAATAACAAAAAACGGGAAAATCCTTGGAATTAAGGAAGATTACATTAATCCTTCTTGGAGCGATGGTTCAAAGGATAAATATACTACATTTAATTTGATTAAAATTAACAAAGACACCTTTGAAGCTATGAGAAAAATTAGCCAAGCTTTAAAAATATCACAGAATTTAATGCATTATTCTGGCTTAAAGGATAGACGTTCAATTAGCGTTCAAAAAATCTCTCTTAAAGGAAATTTTATTAAACAATTAAAAGAATTAAATATAAGAGATTTGTTTTTTAGATGTATCGAGCTTACTAAAAAGCCCATTAAATTAGGAGCTAATAGGGGCAATAATTTTACTATAGTTATAAGAAAGATTGAATATAAAAAAAATCTAAAAGAAAATATTGATGATTTAATTGGGTTTTTGGGAAAAGAAGGTTTCCCAAATTACTTTGGTCTTCAAAGATTCGGTACATATAGACCTAATTCTCATATAGTTGGAAGATATTTGTTAGAAGGAAATTTTGAAAAAGCGTTCGATGAGTTTGTATCAGCAAAGTATTCAACCGAAAGTTCTCAATTGCAGTCTATTCGTAGTGATGTAAAGAATAATAATGACCTTGAAAGGATTTACGAAACTTTTCCAAAAAGACTCTCCTATGAGAGGTCTATGATTAAGCATTTAATAGATTTTCCAGGGGATTATAAGGGTTGTTTTGATGCAATCCCTTCTGATTTAAAGAATCTGTTAATTAGCTCGTTTCAATCTTACATATTTAATAAAATGCTTTCTTTAAGAGTAAAAATGGGAATACCTTTATTAAAACCCGTGAAAGGAGACACAATAAGCATTTTAGATGATGATAATGGAAGTATTACTCAAATAAAATATAAATATGGGGGGCATTATGATGAATATTTGAATGAAGCAATAAAGCTCAACAGAGCTAGGATTGTTATTCCCCTTATAGGATATAAAACTAATTTAGATGATTTTCCTCTTATGAAAACTCTCTTTAAAGAAATAATTAAACAAGAGCATATTAATAAACGCATTTATATGAGTGAGTTGTTATATGAATTTGATTTTAAAGGTTCATTTAGAGAAATGATTACTAAACCTACTGGTTTAGATGTTGAACTTATGGATGACGATTTATTTCCAAATAAAAAAAAATTAAGACTTGAGTTTTCACTCCTGAAAGGATCTTATGCGACAATGCTTCTCAGAGAATTAATGAAGTAATTCATTAAATAATTCTTAAATCGTAATTTTGAATTGTCTCAATTCCTAAAACATCAATCACTTTTACTAATATTTGATATTCTCTGGGTTTATCATAAATAAATGAAGCGACGAGAGACAATTCTCTTCTTTTTGGAGTTCTATAAGAAATCCACTTATTATTAAAGATTTTTCCATTATAATTAAAATCAATTGACCAGGAGTCAATCCAATCCGCCCAATTAAGAATATTTTCTCGAATTTTTTCAGATATAAAATTTACATAGGGAATAGTATAGTCTTTTAAGCTAATTGTTACTTTCATATCTTGTTTTTTTATATTGATTTTCAAATTAGGGGCTTGAGAGAATTCAGAATTTTCTTTAATTTCACTATTTTTTGATAAAAACTCAATAGGGAGTATAAATTGTTTTTCCTGAGTCTTTATTTCTAATATTTTAAAGGGTCGAACATTTTTAGAGTATTTATTCTTCCAATTATAAAGATCATTACTATTAAAAATATCAAGTAAACGTTTCTTGCATATATTTATAGCTTGTTTTGTTATATCGCATCCAATCCAGTGCCTTCCGAGCTTTTCAGCTACAGCAAGAGTCGTACCAGATCCACAAAAAAAGTCTGCTATAAGGTCATTTTCTGTTGAAGATGCTAAAATTATACGTTTTAAAAGGCGCTCTGGCTTTTGAGTTGCGAATCCTTGATATTCCTTCGTGTTATGCCGAACATAAGGAATGTCAGTCATTACATCTCGCGGAAAAACGCCTTTATTTTTTACATAGACTTTCTGGGATAATTTTTTACCATTATGGCTTCCCCCTCTATGATAATATAATCCTTTATCATCCTTTTTTAAAGCTGTTTTCACACGGTCAGAATATTCCATATAGATATTTGGATCATCATTAAAAGTATAATTATCTGACTTAGTGTAGAATAGAATTATATCAAAAGAACGGACGTAGAATTTTTTTGTCTGAACAGAGGCTGCAGGATATGCCCATATTATTTCATTTCTGAAGTTCTCGATCCCAAAAATTTCATCCATGATAACTTTGATATAATGACCAATATGCCAATCAAGATGTACATAAATACTCCCAGTTTCTGAAAGTAATTCCTTCATTAACAACAGTTTTTCATATATGAAACTCAAATATGAATTTAAACCGCTTGACCATGAATCACTATATGCTATTTTCCTTATCCAGTGTTTTGACTGTTTAGAGGTTTTTCCTTCTCCTATTTGTATTTTATAGTTGAATTCACCTCCAGTGGCAAAGGGAGGATCAATATAAATTAGATTAATTTTATTAGTGAGATTTTTTAATAATACCTTTAAAATTTTGGTATTATCACCCCAAACTAACAAATTTTTCCATTCTTTTCCAGAAATTTGAGGTGGAAGTT
>SDNM01000003.1 GCA_004524385.1 Promethearchaeota archaeon | reverse complement strand
ATTCTCATTACAAACGATCTATTATGAGCGTATTAGAACCTAAAGATTTAGGTAAGGAAGCAATAATTTTATCCGAAAAAAATCTCGCTACCACCAGTATAGATTCTTCTGATGGATTGGCAAAATCCTTGACAGATTTATTGCATTCTAATCCAAGGAAAAATATCGGATTTGAAATTCTATTTAACGAGGAATTGATTGATGAAGAAGCATTTAGGTATTCTGAAGAATTTAAAATATCTTTGGAAAATTTAGTTTTCAATGGTGGAGAAGAATTTATTCATATATTTACAATTGATCCAAACAATTATGATTCTGCTCTAAAAACAATAAAATCACAAAAAGGCCAGATTTTTAAAATAGGAGAGGTAATACAAGAAAATAAAATCTACTATTTAAATAAGAGTGAAAGAATTGAACTAAAAAGGTCTGGATTCGAGCATTTTAAGTAAAATTACATAAGCTTATTCCAAAATATTTAAAGATTTCTTATTTTCGACCTATTTAAATAAAATATAAATATTATTATGGATTACTAATAATACCAATTTTATTCATGGGCTATTAGCGCAGGCAGGTAGCGCAGCAGGCTTTTAACCTGAATTTCATAGGGAAAAACCTTATGAACAGGTAGGTCAGGGGTTCAATTCCCCTATAGCCCGTTTAATTTTATTATACTTTTTTACTCGTTATCTTTAGAATAAGATTTAACTTCTCCATAATTTATATATTTATATTATAACTCTATTAAATTATAGTATGCAAGATTCCAAGTTAAAATTACCATCTGATGAACCTGAGCAATTATTGGTTAAATCCCAAGATACAACTAATCCAGAATTTGGCATTGATCCAGAAAAAAGGGATATAGAGACACTCCTTCAGTATGGTGTAATAAATCTTGATAAACCAAGTGGTCCAACTAGTCATGAAGTCGTCACATGGGTTCGCAAAATTTTAGGGATTTCAAACGCAGGACATGGAGGAACGTTGGATCCAAGAGTTACGGGGGTTTTACCCTGTGGACTTGGAAAGGCCACGAGAGTTCTATCAGCTCTATTAACAGCTGGTAAAGAATATGTAGGTGTTATGTATTTACATTCTCCTGAGCTACAAAATAAAATTGAATCGATATTTAAAATATTTACAGACAAATTATATCAAAGACCACCAATCAAGTCGTCAGTAGCAAGAAAATTAAGAATAAGGGAAATATACTATAGCAAGGTGTTAGAAGTCAATGAAAATCGCATATTATTTCGTTTAGGATGTGAGGCAGGAACTTATGTACGAAAATTTTGTTTTGATATAGGTGAGGCTCTCTGTTCAGGTGCCCACTTGACTGAATTAAGACGTACTAAAGTAGGCAAATTTAATGAAAAAACCAATTTAATAACGCTCCAGAATTTAAAAGACGCCTTTACAATTTATCAAGAAGAAGGCAATGAATATTATTTAAGAAAAATTATTTTTCCAATTGAAAAAATGGTTGAACATATGCCAAAAATATTTGTCAGGGATACTGCTGTTGATGCTTTATGTCATGGAGCTGATTTAGCTGCCGCTGGGGTCTGTTATATTGATGCTAGAATAAAAATCGGGACATTGATTTCTCTTATGACATTAAAAAAGGAATTAATCGGATTTGGGATTGCGAAAAAAAATGCGTTAGACATTCTTAAATCTAAATCAAAAATAATGGTAAAAACCACAAAAGTATTTATGGAGCGAGGATTATATCCACGCTGGAATAAAAATAAATAGAGATTCCAACTTATTGATAAAATGGAGCGAAATAACTCACATTACTATTCAAAATTTCCTGATGCAAAGCTAAAAATTTATACAGTTTCAGAAAGTTTAAGAAGGCATCTCTACATCTTTAAGACTGCACCAGGAATGTTTTCTTACAAAAAAATCGATTTAGGAACTAAAGTTCTTATTGAACACTTGACAATTCCAAGAGAAGAACCAAGCATTTTACTTGATTTAGGATGTGGCTATGGGCCTATAGGTATCGTTTTAGCATATGAAGCCCCCCAAAGTAAAGTGTATTTAATTGATATAAATAGAAGAGCGATATGGTGTGCTAAGGACAATATAAAAATAAACTTGTCTGACAGAACAAATCAAATTGTTGCATTAGCAGGAAATTATTTCGATCCAATTAAAAACAAAAATTTGAAATTTGACGGTATTTATACGAATCCGCCGCTCAGGCAGGGAAGAGAAGAATTTCTTAAGTTATGCAATGAAATACCTAGTTATTTAAAACCATCAGGTTATTTTCAATTTGTAATTAAAAAAAAAATGGGCGCTCCGTTTATATTAAAGCATTTAAGTGATTCCTTTACAGACAAAAAAATTGATATTATATGTAAAAGAAGCGGTTATTGGGTTTTCAATATCATTTTTGACTAAAGTAATTTTTATATGTTTATAATTAGGTGTGAATTGAGAAAAAATCGTAAAATTTATTTCTTAATCTTTCCTTATTTAATTTATAACTAGTTATTTAAAGAGGTTTTTTTTTTTTTGACCAAGAAAAAAGTTATTGATGTTCTTAGACATGAATTGGTTCCTAAACACATATTATTGACTAAGAAAGAGACAGAACAATTACTAGATAAATATAAAATAAGTCTTATTGATTTACCTCAGTTATTTGAAAAGGATCCTGTTGCGATCGCAATTGGAGCGAAAGAAGGAGATGTATGTCGTATTGTGCGAGATTCTAAAACAACAGTAAAATCGATAAACTATTATCGTTATGTAAAGAAGGAAAAAGTTTAGATAATTTCATTTTTATTTAAAAAAAAGTTAATATAAAAGGTTTAAAAAATTTTGATTTCTGAATATTTAAGCAATGAAGATAAATGGGTTATTTTAAAGAGTCTTTTTGAAGAGAAGGGATTAGTTCGTCAACATCTAGATTCGTACAATAATTTCATTGAAGATGAGATGCAGGACATTGTTAATGAATCTGGTGAAGTCGTACCCGATATTCCAGGATTCAAGATAAAATTTGGAAAAATAAAAGTTGGAAGTCCAAAGGTGAGGGAAGCTGATGGAGCCACTATGGAGATAACCCCCATTGAAGCAAGGATTAGAGAGTTAAGTTATGCAGCAGACATTACTTTAGAAATGACTCCTATTACAATTGATGAGCGCACTCAGAGGGAAGAGGCTGAAGAAACACTTGATATTTATATAGGAAAAATTCCTATTATGTTAAAAAGTTGTAGATGTCCTTTAGAGAATTTATTAGAACCAGAGCTTATAAATCGTGGAGAAGACCCTCTTGATCCTGGAGGTTATTTCATCATTAATGGAACTGAACGAGTTTTAGTTACTCAAGAAGATCTCGCTCCCAATAGAATTTTAGCTGAAGAATCAAGCAGAAGTTCAAGTGCTACTCATCAAGCAAAAGTTTTTTCAACTAGAAGTGGATTCAGAGCACCTGTAACCATAGAAAGAAAAAAAGATGGAAATTTAAGAGTATCATTTCCTTCTGTTCCAGGTAAAATACCCTTAGCTATTCTTATGCGGTCTCTAGGTTTGCATTCAGATAAAGAAATATTCGAAGCTATCTCTGAAAATCCGGAAATACAAAAAGAATTAATTCCTGTAATAGATGTAGCTGCTGAAATTCAAGTGTTAAAAGATCCAGAGAAATCTCAACAAAATGCTCTTGATTATATTGGAAAGCGAGTTGCAATAGGACAAACGAAAGATTATCGTATTAGAAGGGCACTTCAGGTTTTGGATAGGTATCTTTTACCTCATATTGGAAACAATGAGGAAGATCGAATTAAAAAGGCTTATTACTTGGGACAAATGGCCCAAAAAGTTATGGAACTCGCTTTGAACATTAGAGAACCTGATGATAAAGATCACTATGCTAATAAAAGATTAAAATTAGCAGGAGAATTGTTTACTTCGTTATTTAGAGTTGCCTTTTTAAATCTTGTAAAAGATATTAAATATCAATTGGAAAGAACTGCTGTGCGAGGTAGAGCACCTAATATTAAAACAGCAGTTAGAGCCGACGTAATTACTGAGAGAATCAGACACGCTTTAGCCACTGGTAATTGGGTTGGAGGCAAAGCAGGAGTTAGTCAATTATTAAATAGAACTAACCATGTAGGAACTTTAAGTCATTTAAGGAGAGTTATATCTCCATTAAGTCGAAGTCAACCTCATTTTGAAGCAAGAGACTTACATCCAACTCAATGGGGTAAAATATGCCCTGCTGAAACTCCAGAAGGCCCAAATTGTGGATTAGTTAAAAATCTTGGCTTAACTTCAATAATTTCAGTAGGAATGGACGAGAGAATTCTTGAAAATATATTAATCGATTTAGGAGTAATTCCAATAAATGAAGTAAAAAATATTAAAGGCGATAAAGTTAAAGTATTTTTAAATGGAAAACTAATCGGAATTCATCAACAATACAATCAGTTTATTTATCAAATAAGAGAAAAACGAAGAAATAATGATATTGGACAGCATGTGAATATAGGCTATTATCATGATTCAAAAGAAATACAAATAAATTGCGATGCTGGTAGAGCAACTAGACCTTTATTTGTTGTTAAAGATAAGAACCTACTCATTATGAATGAAGATATAGAAAAAATTAACCAAAAAAAATATATTTGGTCGGATTTAATTCTAAAAGGTGTAATTGAATATTTAGATGCTGAGGAAGAGGAGAATGCTTATATAGCAATGTTCGAAGAAGATATAACTTTTGAACATACTCATTTAGAAATATCTCCTGCTGCAATATTAGGGATATGTGCTTCTATAATACCTTTTCCAGAACATAATCAATCACCAAGAAACACGTACGAAGCTGGAATGGTGAAACAAGCTTTAGGTTTATTTGCTGCAAATATGCATTTAAGACTCGATACTAGAGGACACACATTACATTATCCTCAACAACCACTTGTTAAAACTAGTCCTATGGAAATAGTTGGTTTCAACAAACGTCCTGCTGGACAAAATTTTATAGTTGCTATGATGAGTTTTGAGGGATATAATATTGAAGACGCCATAATCATAAATAAAGCTTCAATTGAACGTGGTCTTGCTCGAAGTCATTTTTTTAGAACTTATGATGCAGAAGAAAGAAAGTATCCGGGAGGGGAGGTAGATAAATTTGAAATTCCAGAAAGAGGGGTCAGAGGATTTAAATCTGCCGAATCATATCGTTTGCTATCAGAAAAAGATGGTGTAATTGAACCTGAAACAGCAGTGAATGGAGGAGATGTCCTAATTGGAAGGACTTCTCCACCAAGGTTTATTAAATCATATGAAGAATTTGAACTTATGCAACCGAATAGAAGAGAAACATCAAAAAATATGCGGCATAACGAGAAAGGCATTGTGGATACTGTAATTATTTCTGAAACTGTTGATGGAAATAAATTGGTTAAAATTAAAGTGAGAGACTTACGAATTCCTGAATTAGGTGATAAATTTTCATCCAGGCACGGACAAAAAGGAGTATTAGGTTTAGTAGTGTCAACAGAAGACATGCCTTTTACGGCAAACGGCGTAACACCTGATGTAATTGTTAATCCGCACGCAATGCCTTCTAGGATGACGTTAGGTCAGCTTTTTGAAGGAATTAGTGGAAAAATAGCGTGTAGTACTGGCAAATTAGGAGACGCGACTGCCTTCGAATGGAAAGATATAACGAAACTACAAGAGCTTTTAGTTGAATCAGGTTTCGAATTTAATGGAAGAGAAGTTATGTATAATGGAATTACGGGTGAAATATATGAGATGGGGATATACTGCGCTCCCATCTATTATCAAAAATTATATCACTTGGTTGCAGATAAACTCCACGCCAGAGCTAGAGGTCCTGTCCAGATTTTAACTCGTCAACCAACAGAAGGACGAGCTCGCGAAGGGGGATTAAGATTTGGAGAAATGGAACGAGATTGTCTAGTTGGTCATGGTTCTGCTTTATTATTAAAGGAAAGATTATTAGATGAATCAGATAGAACTGTAATTTTAGTCTGCGAAAAATGTGGTTTGCTTGCGGTTTATGATAGAAATCGTGATAAACGTTATTGTCCAGTATGTGGAGAAGGAACCATAATTTCAAAAGTAATTTGCTCTTATGCTTTCAAACTACTTTTACAAGAAATGATGAGTCTTGGATTGGCCCCAAGATTAAAACTTAAAGATAAAATATAAATTTTATATTTAAGAATATACTTGATATGATGCTTTTCACAATCTAAGGTCTAAAACATAAGCTGATCGATTCAATATCCAAAATTGATTAAAATGAAATGAAAACCGAATCCTAAAAATATTGAAGCAACTATAATAGTAATAATTGATAATCTAATTGAAATTTCTCTCCCATATTTTGTATATAGTACTAAGACTATTAAGGCTGTCAATCCAATGAAAAGA
Organism: Promethearchaeota archaeon; assembly: GCA_004524385.1. Lineage (GTDB taxonomy): Archaea > Asgardarchaeota > Lokiarchaeia > Sigyniarchaeales > SOKP01 > LW40-45. The sequence continues at coordinate 12,254 of SDNM01000003.1, read as the reverse complement.
AAAATCCAACCTAAAACCCATAAAAGTAGGGAGGGTCCTTCATACCATTCTTCAGGAGGTCTATCCTCCCATGGCCATTCAATTTGGGCGATTAAATTGATTATCCAGAGGAAAAGAAATAACATATTAAGTCGTATAAAATTTTTATATATATTTAAGCAAAGAATTTTTTATTTCTAATTAAGTTTATCAATGAATTATCGTTAAATAAAATTTAAAGGTATGTTGATTTAAATTATATATAAATAAAACTTATTCTTTTAATATAAAGTTTAATTTCTGATGTAAAAATGCATTTTTTAAGGAAGTTGATTGAATCTCCAGAATTAGATGATCCCGCAAAAAAACATAAAAATATTCATCGTCATTTTGCGAGATATTCAAAAGGTATATTTATTGGACCTGCGATAAAAATAACAAAAACTAATACAAAAATTACACTTAAGGGATCTTTTGAATATGAGGATTTAATACAAGAAATTATAGTTACTACAATCTCAGAAAGAGAATTTGAAATTAATGGCATTTTAATTTCGGGTAGCGATATCACGGAAGACATTTCTAATTTAGGTTTAGATTGGAAATTAAAGAAGTCAACCGGTAAAGCAAAAAATTACAAAGCAATAATAAATGAAAAGATAAATAGAAATAACCTTATTGATATTATTGAAAAATTAAGAGAAACAAGTTATTTTTTATTATCTTTTAATTTAAATCCTACATGTAAAGTGTCGACTAAAAAGCGAATTCCACAACCTTCAAAAAAAAAAATAGAAGACGACGATATCAGCAAAAGGATTCAATTTTGTACTGGTATAATTAATAATTCAGAAAGAAACATCAAATTAATTTTAGATTTAGTATTAAAAGATTTTAAGTTAGATCTTCCTGAAAATTGGAAAACGATAACAATTACAAATAATTACAATATAACTAATATTATCATCCCTAAAAATATTCAAGATTCGAGATTATTACGTATTATGGCATTAAGAGAAGGTCAAATGAAACGTACTCTTAATGTTGATGGTGAATTAATTGAAAAAGAATATTCTATCAGAGTTTAATTATGTTATTAGAATTTAAATGAAGTTTTATAATAGTTTAAAAAAATGGTAAACTAAAAAGAGGTTAGATGGTTGGAATTAAATCCATTATTAAAATCGTTTTTATTTATAATTGGAAATAGGGTTGCAATTGAAGTTGGGATTGAGCTTATAAATTCAGAAAACGCAGATATAACTGATGAAGATATCACCGAGAATATTAAAGAACGAATTGAAGGAACTGGTATCGATTTTGAACCAGAAGACAGTGAAACTTTAAAACTAAACACAGTTCGAAAAACTCTTTACAAACTATATAGTGAAAAGCTTGCTCAATTCAGGCGTATTAGAGATAAATCAACTGGATGGTTCATCTATTATTGGTGGCATGAATTCAACTTTTTGGAAGAGATTTTATTAGAAAAGAAGAAAATAATCCAAGAAAAGTTAAGTTCTCGATTAAAATTTGAAGAAAATAATTATTTTTTTATTTGCAAAAAATGTACCCAACAAAATATGAAATACAAATTCGATGAGGCATTTGACTTAAATTTTAGATGTCCAGACTGTGGAGGTCCATTAGAAGCACAAGATAATCAAAAAATAATACAGTTCTTAAAAGAGAAGATTGTACTTAATGAAAAGACAAATATAATTAACGAATTTAAGAAATAATTATTTCTTTTTCTTAATAAAAGCAATATCTCCTAAATTAGAACTGGTTTGTTTTTTCATGTATTTTTTAGTATTCACTTCAATCTCATCAGACTTTTTTAGCAAGATTACATTGTAAACTTTTTCGATTTTTTTCGCTAATTTTATAGTTGGTTTTACTTTAGCTGATTCAATTCTTCTTAATAAGGATGGTTTCTCGTTTAATTTTTGAGCAAATTGATCTTGATTGAGTTTTTTAAGGGTTCTTACGTTTCTAATTATTTTTGCATAATCAGGAACGATTTCCACCTCGTCCATTTTATTTATTGAGTTTCTTGAGGAACCTTTTGGACGAGCTGAATAGGAAGAAGTGGATTTAGGTTTTGTTATTAATTTTTTTCCATATTGAGCACAACTATTGCAGACAGTCATTTTTACACTTTCGATTAAAACTTTTTGTCCTTTCCATATGATCCCATCGCATATAGGACATCTTCGCTCTTCTTCATCAAAACCTAGTGGCAATAAGATAAAACCTCAAATTTTTATTTTTTTTCTTATATTATTTATTTTTCAGTTTTTTTTTTTAAGTATCGGGAATCTTAAAATATTTATATATAAAAAAGAAATGTATTATATAATATTAAGGGACATTTAGAACTCATATAATTAACATTTTGAGTGATGTTTTATAAAATATTAAGTATAAATTTTTTAAAAATTGACAATTTTTTCGTTATAAAGATATAGACTTAAATTTAAATGAATGAAAGATTATTATTTAAATAATGAAATTGTTAAATTAAAAACTTAGGTAAATTCTATTTGACAACAACAAAAGAAAAAAAGAAGGAAAAAGAAACTAAAGATGGCGAGTATTTAATAACCTATACTAGACATCTAGAAAAAAGATTGAGGAATCTTGAAACTGAGAAACAATTATTAGATGCAGAAAGATTAAGGTTAGAGCAAGAACTTCATAGTTTGAGGAATGAAATTGACAGGTTAAGAGAACCCCCTTTAGTTTCTGCCACTATAATAGATATTTTAGAGGATAATAAAGGAAGAGTTATCGTAAAGAGTTCTACCGGTCCAAGTTTCGTAGTAAATGCTAGCAGGAAAATAAAGAACGAAAAATTGACTCCTGGTTTGAGAGTTGCTTTAAATCAGCGTACATTTGCAATTATGGAAATTTTACCGACAAAATTGGACCCCTTTGTTAAAGGAATGGAAGTAATTGACGCAATTCCAGATATCTCTTATAGTGATGTTGGAGGACTTGAAGATCAAATGCAAGAGGTTAGAGAAACTGTTGAACTACCCTTGAAAAAACCAGAACTATTTAAAAAAATAGGAATTGACCCTCCTAAAGGAGTATTACTTTTTGGAGCTCCAGGTACGGGAAAAACTTTATTGGCTAAAGCAGTTGCGCATGAAACTGAAGCTACTTTCATAAGAATAATAGGATCTGAATTGGTTCAGAAGTTTATTGGAGAAGGTGCTAGATTGGTTCGAGAAATCTTTAATTTAGCAAAAGAGAAAGCACCTACTATATTATTCATTGATGAATTAGATGCAATTGGTTCACAAAGATTAAAAATAGCGACTTCTGGAGATAGAGAGGTTCAAAGGACCTTGATGCAACTTTTAAGCGAATTAGATGGTTTTGAACAAAGAGGAGATGTAAAGATTATTGGAGCTACAAACAGATTTGATATATTAGATCCAGCGTTATTAAGACCTGGTAGATTCGATAGAATGATTGAATTCCCAATACCAGACGAAATCGGAAGAGATGCCATTTTTAAGATACACACAAGAAATTTGAATGTTGGAGAAAAGTTAAATCTCAATAAATTGGTTAATTTAACTGAGGGCGCAACGGGAGCAGACATTAAAGCGATATGTACTGAAGCAGGAATGTTTGCCATAAGAAAAGAAGCCGAAAATATAACTGAAAAAGATTTTCTTGATGCTACCGATAAAGTTTTAAAGAACCTGAAAGACCAAAAGCAAACTTCTAGATTATATTCGTAAAAAAGGTCTCTTTAAAATTAAATTCCCCTATTTTTATTATAAAAAATAATTTTTTATTACAAAACTTTTAAGATGAACAACGAAATTTTATTAGGATTAAGAAAGATTAAAGGTATTTCAGATTATCAATTTGGTATTGATATTACAGATATTCTTTTTGATGAAAGCGAGAACATTCGGATCGAAAGGTCAAAGAACACCAAAAAAATTAGATATGTATATTATAATAATAATTTAATGCTGGCTTTAAGACCAACAAATGGATTATTTACACTTAGCTTGTTTTCTGCAAAAAAAATAATAGAGAACACTCAAGCTCCAAGATTAAGGACAATAATCCTTACAGAAGTCTCAGATTTTATTAGAAAGGGACGTAATGTTTTTTGTAAACATATCGTTAATATCGATAATAATTTAAGAACTTTAGACGAAGTAATTGTAGTTAATCAAAACGATGAATTATTAGGTATAGGACGTTTAAAAATTCCCATTCCTTACATAAAATCATTTAAAACTGGTGTTGCTGTAAATATAAGAAAAGGCAATAATTAGTTAAATAGAATTGCTGCAAATATAAGGAAAGGAGTTCAATTAAAAGATTAAAAATTTTTATTAATTATACATGATTTATAAATGTGAAAAATATGAAGCTCCCCAAAGAAATGCAAAAGAGAGAAAAAAGTCGACCTAAGCGCCCAACTCCAGTAAAAAAATTGCAGGGACAACAACAATTTGGTTCTAGACAAATGCGCAGGAAAATGGCTTCACAAGGAATAGATATGGATCAAATCGATGCAACTCGAGTTATAATTGAAGGTCCAGAAAAGACTTTAGTTATTGATCAACCAGAAGTCGTTTTAATGAAACAAATGGGCCAAGAAATATATCAGGTAATTGGAGCAGCAGAAGAATACTCTCCAGACGAGGTTAAGATTAGCGAGAAAGAAGAATTAGAAGTAGATGAACCATTAAGCGAGATTGAAATAAAACCGACTATTACGGAAAATGATATAATGTTAGTTGCTGCACAAGGTAATGTGGATTTAAAAGAAGCAGAGGTGGTTTTAAAAGATTGCGAAGGGGATATCGCAAAAGCTATATTATTTCTAAAAAACAGATCTAAATGAGTTTAGGTTTATTATATTAAAAAATAAAAATTAAGAACTATATACAATTCAAATTTATAAGATATATAATCGTTTGTTTATTATGTCTAAAGTTAAAAAAAAACGTATTGATAGGTCAACAACAACTATTTCTAAGAAGGATATTGATTTTGAAAAAATCATACAATTTTCTGCCTGGTTTTTCTTATTAGCTTGTTTAATTCCTATGGCATACTATGCACTATTTGATATCTTATTAGAAAGAATTGTAATAGAGATAGGTGCTATGTTCTTTTCATACGTTATATTTACGGGCACATCTGCAGCCCTCTGTTTTGCATTAGCGACAAAAGTTCGTAAAAATAGAGATAAAAAGAAAGAAATTGTGATAGATTGGTTAATTGGAGAATTTTTATTTTGCATGATAGCAATTTTTGCTGTAGCAATTTATCAATGGTAATGTAGAAGTGATGTTCGTTATTTATAATCATCTCTTGTCGGACTGAAAACTTCTATGACCTCAGCTGTTTCTATTATTATCGCCCCATGTTTTTCCAAAGAATCAAAAACATAACTATCTCCTTCTTTTGCGATAAACTCACCGCTCTCTGTTATAAATCGTATTACACCTTTATTAACATATCCGATTTGATGAGCCAGGTGATCATGTAAGGGAATTTCGGCCTCTTTCTCAAGAGTGAATAGACAAATCATTACATTATTATTATACGTCAAAGTTTTTCTATAAATCCCTTCTAATACCTTTACTGGCTCAATTGAACTTCTATTAACCGGATTTTTTTTCATTTAAAAATTACCTCCTAATAAGATCTATAAGTTTTGGTTATGTTATCATACTTTAAAGTTATTATAATAATAAAAATTTTTAATTTAAAATAATTTCAAAAAAAAAAGGAAGAATAATTAAGATCTTTTTTTCTAATTTTAATCGATTTCAGCTCCGCAACTTGGACAAAAACGAGCGCCCATACTTACGTCGCTTCCACAATGTGGACAATAATTTAAGGATTGACCTTCCACTGGAGCTGACATTGGTATTTCTGGTTGAGACATTGGTTGAGCTGGAGCTTCTGTTAACCTTTTTAAGGAAGCTAATTTGAAATATCCAACTATTCTTAATATATCTGCTATAAATCCTAGAATGATTGTTATATCCAAAATTGCCCCTATTTTACAAAATTTTGCTCCATTCTTACTTTCATTAGCTATGTCTATAGGAAATAATTGAGCATTATATTCAAAGAAGTTTTTTAAACCACCCCATGCTAATAATCTTAATACGGATCCTCCAATTATAAGCCCAATTCCGATAAGTATTAGACTTATAGAAATAGATAAAATAAGCACGGTTATAATGCCAATAGAAAGTAAAATAAACAATCCAATATTAAAAAATCCCAATCCAATAACTCTTATAATTGTTCCTAGGATAAATTTTAGTGGAAATCCAAGTAAATCTTTATTATTATCAAGCATTCTACCAGCTTTCTTAAGGTCCCCAATTACTAATAGGAAAAAGACTATAATAATAATTGACATTACGAAAGAAATTAAAGTACCGATGACTATGATCGTACCGACTAATGTGCCTATTAAACCTATAAGCGTCAGGATTGCTATTGTTTTCATTTTATTACCAAAGTCTTCGAATTCTCTATATAAATCTGCATTTGACATTTTTTTATCACATCTAGTTTTTAATTGTATTATATTTACTAATTTAAATTTTTAAATCTTTTTTAGTCCAATGATTAAAAAATATTTAAAGTTTGATTAAAATAAAATACGATCTGAAAATTCTTCTTTTTGTTTTTCTAAAAACTTCTCATATTCATCCGGACAATATCTTTTAGAACTTTCCTCAACCACTTGGGCAAGAGAGTTTTTAAATTCATTCTTATTTAAACTATTTTTATCTTTTTTATTTAAAACACGACTTTTAAGGTAGTATCGTACAATATTTATACCTTCACGTACAGTAAACGGTTCATCATGAATATGGGCATTCTGGAGAAAATCTACACAATATTCCAAAATTTTATCCGAAGCAAATGGTAAATTATATTTTAAAATCTTTAATTCGTCAACTCTATTGGGAAAATCGATAAAAATCTTTGGTTGTAATCGAGATTGGATATATTCTGGAACTTCATATGTGCTGCTATCGCTGTTCATTGTCACGCATAAACGAAACTCGGGATTTGTAACAATTCTTATCCCTGCTATTATTGAATCTACGTAACGACGTTTATCCATCAGAGGAGCTAAAGATGCCCAACTTTTTTCGCTCATACGGTTTCCTTCGTCTAAAAGGCATACGCCCCCTTTAATCATAGCAGAAACTAAAGAACTCGCAACATAAGCAATTGTATTATCAGAGGAAATTACAGGGCTAATTAAAAGATCTTCCGGCCTTGTGTCCATTGTACACTGAAATATATAAACAGGTTTATTTAACAATTTGCCAGTAGCATACGCTAAAGTAGTCTTGCCAACTCCTGGTTTCCCTAATATTCTGGGATTTAATGGAAGATCCTCTTTCTGATCAACAACCATCCATGCTGCTTTTAATTCATTAATTAAATCCTTGTTGCCGACCCATTGCATATCAACATCAGCAGGCTCAGTTAATAGCAATTCCACTCCAGAAATCGTGACTTTTTCGCTCATAAATAAAATATTGTATATTCATTAATTATAAATTATAAATAAATCAGAGTAATTAATTGTTTTGCACATATGGTAGAAAATAATAAAAACAATTCATATTATCATATAAATAACAAAATCTATAAATAAAAGTAAAATTATAAAAAAAATATAAAAAACGTAGAAATTAAAGAATTTCATAGATATTTTTGGTAATCCTTGAATTATTTCTTTAGTAGATTTAATTACAAAAATGAAAAGTATTGAAACGAATATTGGAAGAGTTATTGTTGCAAGAGTAATACCTGATGAGGATTTAATCGATGCAATAAAAGTTCTTGTTAAAAATTATGATATAAAAGGTGGATTAATAAATGTTATTGGAGCCTTTAAAAAATTTACTATAGGCTATTTTGATCTTAATACAAAAGAATATAATTTTAAAACTTTTGAAGAAAATGTAGAACTCATATCCTGCATGGGAAACATCTCTTATAAGGACGGAGATCCAATAATTCACATTCACATTTCAGTTGGAAAAGGCGATTATAATCTTATTGGAGGTCATTTAAGTCAACCAAGCATAATCTCTGTTACTGCAGAAGTTTTTATTTACGAAATTAATCAAAAATTAAACCGTGTTAATGAACCATTTTTTAATTTATCATTATTAGAATTATAAAAAAAGGAAGATAAAGTGTCTAAACAAGGACAATATGTTTTGAAGCTGGCCGTATTGGGAGATGCTGGAGTTGGTAAGACCTCTTTAGTTAATCAATTTATTTCAGCTTCTTTTAAAGAAGATTATCGAGCGACATTAGGAGTAAATATCGTTATGAAAAACATTAAACTCGAGCAAATTAATGCCAATGCCCGACTAATCCTCTGGGATATCGCCGGCCAAGAACAATATGAAATAACTAGGGGCGCTTATTACGAAGGTTGTGTGGGAGCGTTATTAGTCTATGACATCACTAGATATTCTTCCTTTGAAAATATAGAGATTAAGTGGTTAACAGATTACAAGAAATATGTTGAAAAAACAGGCTCACTTATATTAATTGGAAACAAAAACGATTTGGAAGATCAACGATATGTCTTTAAAGAAAATGCTAAAGAAATGGCAAAACGAATAAACGCTATTGAATTCATAGAAACAAGTGCTAAGACAGGAAACAATGTTGAAAAAGCGTTTTTAAATTTAGTTTATGAAATTTTAGGTGACCATTAAGTAAGTTTAGATTAAAATAAATTAATATCATTCTAAGTAATAAATGATGTTAAATAAAATTTAAACAATTGGTGAAGAGTAATAGGAGAATATAACGAGGAAGTAAAAAACAAGGTCGTTACGGCGCTATTACAAGCTTATTTAGATATCCTTGATTACGATGGAATGAAATCTGTTTTAAAAGAAGCTGAAATGTTAGATTTAAAGGATGCTAGAGAAGTTGATCCAAATGGGACTATAGATTTTTTTACTTTTAAGAAATTAATCATAGCTCAAAATTCTTTGCTATATGGATGTTATAAGCTCTTATATAATCTCGGCATGAAACTTGCTATATACTTGTATCCTTATGGTAAAAGTTTTCAAGATGTAGTAGAAGAAATTACCGAGTTAATAAAAACAGATTGGGATGTACAAATTATAGATCAAGGAGTAAATTCTTTTACAGTTGAAATTAAAAATTGTGTTTTTTGTCATGAAATTGGAGTTCCTTGCCAGCTATTCTTTGGTTTTCTTGTTCAATCCTTAAAGAAATCGTTACCAGAAAATAAAAATGTTACTTATGTAAGCGAAAAAGATACTGATCTCCCGCACTCGCATATTTTAAAATTAATTTGGAAATAAAAAAAAATAAAGCATAATAAAAATAAAGAATCCTTTGATTCAGCAGTTAAAACTCTTGATGAGTTTCTTGGTTTTATTAAAGATGAACAGAACACACAAGATAAACCAAAGGCATAAAAACCTTAAATTATAATTTTCTTTTTTTTTTCTTTCTTATTTTCTTATTATTATTACTCCTGTATATTTGCTGTTAGTATGAAAAATAAAAAAAATAAATAAAACAAGGGCATACTAATTATTTGTCTAAAGATTGAATCTTCTTGTTTTCAAATAAATGACAATTCTTTTTGGAAGATCTGGAATGTTCTTGAGGAGTAGATCAGAAGTTAATAATCATCTGAATTATTCTTACGGAAAAATCAGAGAAAAATCTTGATGACCTCTAAACAAAAAAAAAGAAAATAAAAAAGAGTATTATTATAAATTAAAGTGTTTAAAGTAAGACGTGCGACAAGAAGCTTTATGTTCGAATACAGGACTTGGAAACAGATATGTAGGAAGGTGGTTTTCAAAGACTGCTATTGAGATGACCGATAGTGGCTATCCAGACATGCATCATTAGTAATGATGGTGTGTGAAGCTCTGGAGACAATGTACCTTCTGCACTTAGCTATAAAGTGGTCTAGAGGGGCTAGCCAAGAAGCCTATGGGAAACGAGAGTGAAGAGGTGATAAACCTCGTTATTAAAAATTGGCGAAATATAGCTGATACGCCAAGACCAAAATGGTAAGTTGCCAGGTAGGAATGCTGTTTTATCATTCCTTTGTTATCCGTTGTGCAACCGGGGGATAGCATCTCCCTAAGGGCTTTGTTGAACGTCGGACATAAGGAACTTGGTAAACCCAATAAGCCCCATACACGTATGTGGAATGGTATCCCGACCGTGAGGGAGGAGTAAGGCTTAGTGGGCAGAGGATGCCGGAAAAAGCGAATGCCATGCTGTAATGGTGTGGATAGGGCTGTAGTCTCGATCGAACTACAGAGATACCCGACCTGAAAGGGTGCCGACTTCCTATGCAGGTCTCAACGAAAGAAAAGTATTGAAAAATCTTAACCGAAGGGGAAGTTAGACGATGTGTGAAAGCATTGAACAGACCAAAGGGCATGTGGTAGAGTGGGATAAAATCCAATGGGATAAACCCAAGCGACATGTAAGACGGCTTCAAGAACGGATCTTTCGAGCAACCCGTGATAAGGATTTTGCGAAGGTGAAAAACCTTCAAAAACTCCTTGTCGGATCACATTTTGCGAGGCTTTTAGCAGTTAAAAGAGTCACGCAAGAAAATAAAGGCAAATACACGCCGGGAATTGACGGGCAGATTTATGCCACTTCAAGGGCACGTGCCGAATTAGTGGAAGATGTCCGTCAAACCAATATATTTAATTATAAATGTAAACCGCTTAGGCGTGTCTATATTCCTAAGAGAAGTGGGGATAAGCGACCTTTGGGTATTCCAACGATTAAAGATCGAGTCATGCAAATGCTCGTGAAGTTGGTATTGGAACCCGAATGGGAAGCGAAATTTGAACCACACTCATATGGTTTTAGACCGGGACGTAGATGTATGGATGCGATTTGGCAAATTTGGGCAACAATTAAAATACAAGGGACGCAGAAGCGAAGTGCTTGGATCTTGGATGCGGATATATCGGGATGTTTTGATAATATTGATCATGAAGCCTTGCTGAAGAAGGTTCCCGTTTTTCGGGAAACCATTAGGAAATGGCTTAAAACAGGGATTATTGAACTGGGTAAGTATTATCGGACAAAATCAGGTACACCCCAAGGGGGAATTATAAGTCCGTTGCTTGCTAATATAGCATTGGACGGTATGGAACGACTCTTTGGGGCGGAAAACTCCAAAGGAAATTATACATGTCCGTCAAATAGGTATGGTGAGAATAAGGGATTGAGCTTGATTCGATATGCCGATGATTTCGTAGTAATTGCCCCATCAAGGGAGAAAATCGTGAGGTATGTGCTTCCAAAACTTCGAGCCTTTCTCAAGGAGAGGGGAATGGAGTTGAACGAAGTTAAAACGAAGATTATCCATCGAGATGAGGGATTTGATTTTCTTGGATTTCATATTCGGCAATATCATGGTAGAGCTAAAAGGGTTTGTTTAGCAAAACCATCAAAGAAATCTATTAAACGACATTTGGAGCATATTAAAACTGTGATTTCTAATAATAAACAAATAAAAGCAGATGAGTTAGTAAGTGAGTTGAATCCTGTTATTAGAGGATGGGCTAACTATTACCGTTTTAGTACTGCTAAGGAGACTTTTAATTACATAGATTATCGGATATGGAATATGCTGTGGAGATGGTGCCTGAGAAGACATCCAGATAAAAGGAATAAATGGGTGAGACGTAGATACTTTATGAACATAGGAAAGAGAAAGTGGATTTTCGGAGAACGGAGAGATAATTTATTGCTATTTAGTCGGTCTTTTCGAGCGGGTGTAAGATATACACCTGTAAAGGGGTATAATAGCCCGTATGATGCTACACTACATGAGTACTGGAAGAAGCGGTATGGTAAATCTTGGTGTGAAAATATGCCAATGTGATCATTTCCTATAAAGATCTCTGAGGCAACTTAGAGAATCTTGGGGGGATTATGAGAAATATGAACCAAAGGAACACGATGACGTGATACGGGTTCTTGAGGCTCGAGCCGTGTGCGGGGAAACTCGCACGCACGGTTCCAAGAAGAGGGGGTGATAGTAATATCACCTTCTTATTCGACAAATTGGCTTCTTCTGTGTCTTCCTTAACAAGAATGTGTAAGGGTATTATATCTAAGTTTGATTCTTTTAGAGTTTCAATGTTAAAAAATTTGAAGACTTTCTTTAGCTTACTTTCTTTTAAATCTGAAAACAT
>SDNM01000149.1 GCA_004524385.1 Promethearchaeota archaeon | reverse complement strand
AAGCATCAGGCTTTTCAACTTCTTTCTTTTCCTCATCTCCATTAGTTAATTCTTGAGAGTTAGATATGTCTCGAGATTCTGTTGCAGGATGTCCTTCTAAGTGAAAGCCAGAACTTTGAAATGTTGAGCTTTGCTTTGGATAAATAGACTCCATAATTTCTTTAGCAAAACCTTTTCTTTTATCTTCTTTCTTCGTTATTCTTTTATAGAGATACTTAATGCCAAACACTATCATTGAAAAACTGAAAGAAAACAAAAAGTAAATCCAAAACCAATACTCATATTGGCTGTAAAGCATTGATATAATAATGAAAATTACAAGAAAAATGAGACATCTAACACACATCGGAATTAGTTGTTTTTTTAACATATTTTTCATCAGTCCCATTGTTTCTATTTGTAATTGTTGCATTAGAGCAGGATCACCTAAAATCTCAGCCTGTCGCACTCTTTCTCGAAGATTTTTTGCTTTATCTCTAATTTCTTTCATCTGTGAAGCTCTTACTCCAAGAAGTTTATTTAATAATAAGCTGAATAAAACCATCGCAAGTGCGATAAACATTAGTTCAAAAATTACGTCATTAGTAAGAGGTTTATAGTCCATAAAATCACTATATTAGAAAAAACTGAATTTAAATTAAATTTTTTTATAATAAGATTAGTATGATTAGGATTTTAAACCAAACCAATTTAATGAATTAATTACTAAAAGCTATATTAAATTCCCATTTAAGAATCCTCTAACGTATTTTGCGTATAAAGTTTTCCATCTAGTTGGAATGCTAGACATTATTGCGCAACCGAGTCTGCATCCATTGCAGAAGCTATAATCGTCATGTTTTTCCATAATATCTTTAGCATCTTGACTATAATAGATCTCCGAAAGAGAATGGTTAAATGCATTAAAACTTTTTATAGGGTTTATTTTACAAGGAAAATCAATAAAACCGTCATGTCTTATAAACATATAAGCTTGAGCTACGTGGCACCTCAATATATCTTGATACTTTTGACTTCCATCATGATTTCCACCAAAGCCTCCCTTTTCTATAATTTCGACACTAACGGGATCTGTTAATATATTTTTAAATTTAGATCTTAAATCTCTTATTTTGTTAGCCCAAATTGTTAAATCTGGAATTAACTCTTGAATATCGTTGCCACGATAACTTTTACCAGAAATATTCCAAATTATATCTTCGCAAGGATATAATTCAATCGCACAATTTAAATTTTCAGCTAATTCACATATATCTTCTAGTAGATCTAAGTTTTGTTTCATTACAACTGTACTAATTACAACTTTAATATTCTTTTTATTTGCTAAATGAATAGATTTAATGACTTTATCAAAAACTTTAATTCCTCGTGATTTATTATGTAATTCCGCAGTAGGATAATCAAGTGAGGTTAATATAAAATCTAATCCTTCAAATTTAGGTATCAATTCAGGCAACAAGAATCCGTTACTTGTGATCCCGTTAAAAAAATTATGATTTATTCCCATATGATATATAAGTTCAGGAAGATCTTTCCTTAAAGTTGGCTCACCCCCCGTAAGCGATAGCGCATTTATTCCTAACTCAGCAAGCTGATCTATTAAATATTTAATTTGTGCTGTTGTCATTTCTTTATTAACATAATACTCTGGCAATGTATCTATTGCGCAAAATGGACATTTAGCATTGCATTTTAAATTCACTTCTATTTGCGCTGAATATGGAACTTTTTTTTCCGTAAAATTATTTAAAAGAAAATTCCTTATTGATAAAAACCAATTTCTAACTCTTTTACGAGGAATTAAGACTACACCATTTATTATCTATATTTAATTATTGTGATTCCTTTGTTTTATAGGTATTATTTTAAAATAATAAATCAGAAATTATTAATAAAATAGCTATTATCATTTTTATTTTTATTAATAAAGATTTAAAAAAATAAGATTAAAAAAAAATTTTGGATGTTCTAGGGAATTAATCGAAGGTTTAACAATTACCACATCTAGATGCGACACTTCAGCAGAGCGGCATAGTAGTCATTCAACCGTAGGCTCCATTTTTACAAGGCTAGGTACAATCTTTGCCACATTTTTTGCACAAATATTTCTTAGCAAAGATTTTCATTCCACCTTGCTGAAAAATAACTTGGTCTTTATCTTCTACTGTATTAAATTCAGTTGAGCCACACTCTGAGCAAACTCTCCTTCCTTCCAATGGTGGCTTTTCTTCTACCATCTCTTTTTCTTTCTGTTTTTCAATAACTTCGGAAGGTTTAACTGTAGTTGCTGGTTTACTTGCAGTTGATGCTGGTTCACTTGCAGTTGATGCTGGTTTTGGGGCGGGTGCAGCCACTTTACTTCCAGCTGCCAAAACTTTATCAAGTTTTTCGTCAATTTTCATAAGTAATTCTAACACTTTTTCTTCAAATATTGACAAAAATAATCTCCTCTCATAGATTTAGAAATAATTTCTTATTTAATTAATTGTAAATTCAGTTTTTAAAAATTTAACGAAATCAAAAGCTTATTAATTTCTCACTTTCTTTTCTATTATTTTATATTGAATTAGAATCGAAAATAGTCACTAGTATGCGATAATTACAGATTCCATAATTGTTTTCCTCATCATTCTTAGATTTAAGGTTTTTAAGATTGGTCAATATTTTAGATTATAATTATATTATCTATTTTAAAATCCAAGATTTCCTTCATTAAATTAGTTGCACCTAAATATTTAAATTTGATGAATTATATTAATATTATAAATGGAGGTTTTTATATGATTGAATTATTATATAGAAAAATATTTCTTTTACTCGTTTTAATAATATTTTCAATTGGACTTATGGTTCCAATGATTATAATTCGTAAAAAAGGAAAAGACTCTCATGGTACGCACGAGGGTTATTCAATATTAGCAAGATTAAGTTCAGCTACAATTTTTATTTGGATAATTAATATCGTCTTATTCATTTTTTTTTACAATCTAATTGAATTATTTTGGAGATTTACATTTTTATCTGGTGATCTCTTTATTATCATTGGAATGATCTCCATAGCAATAGGAACTATTGTTGAGATTCTTGGAATGTACTCTCTTGGAATTAATTTCAGGATTGAACTTCCGAAAGAAGAAACTGAACTTATTACTTCAGGAATATATAGGGTAATGAGAAATCCAATTGCTTTTGGTTTATTTTTAATAATAGGAGGAACTTTTCTTTTAATTCCGAATGTTCTTACCTTAATTATTACCATCGCTAATATCATTGTTTTTGATGCAAAAGTTAGGGATGAAGAAAAATTCTTATTAGCACGATTTGGAAAACCCTACGAAGAATATCAAAATAAAGTAGGTCGTTATTTTCCATTTGCTATAAACTAATAATTCATTACTGAAGTCAAAAATCTCAATTAAAAAAGCTTCAAATCTCTAAAAATGAAAATTGAAAATAAAAAAATAATGGCTATTATTGGAACTCATAGAAAAAGAGGATTAGTGAGTTCTCTAGCTGAAAAAATCTTTGAAGGCGCTAAAGAAAAAGGATATTCAACTGAATTAATTAATTTATATGATTATAACATCAATTATTGCATTGGTTGTTGGAGTTGTGCCAAATCTGGCAAATGCTTTCAAAATGACGATTTTGAATTGATTTTTAATAAAATGAAAGAATCGGATGTAATAATCATAGGAAGTCCCGTATATTGGGGAAACATATCTGGAATTATGAAAAACTTTTTTGATAGACATACAGGATACGCAATGAAAATTCCACCAAATATGAATGAATGCTATAAAATGTCTACTTGGTCAAAACTAAAAACGGGCATTTCTGCCTTGAAAAACTTCGGTCCAAAAAAAGAATTTGAAAATAAAGAATTTATTCTTATTATTGCTGCCACCATTCCATTTAAACATTTAATGGGAGATGTTCCTAATACTCTCAAAGCTATGAAAACTTATGTTAAGAAATTAAATGGCAAGTTAGTTGACACACTTATTTTTAACGATACTTTATTCAAATTTAAAAAGAAAAAAGAAGTAAAAATGATGAATAAAGCTTATAAAATTGGAAAAAGCTTGAAAAATAATATTTATACCCAGGAAGGTTAGCTAAATGGAGGAGAAAATGACCAAAACACCATCTAATGTAGGAAATAAAATGACACTTTGGGGTGTAAGCCCGAAAATGATTTTAATCTTATTCCCATTTATTGTCTTTTTTTCTATATTACATTTTATGTACTATCCCCTTTTTATTATACCAGTTCAGCATATATGGATGATAATTATTGGTATTGCTTTGATTATAATTGGATTTGTAATTTATTTGAAATCGATTACAGTTATAAATAAAGCATTTGTTAACCAGAAATTATTAACTACAGGAGTGTATGGTCACATGAGACACCCGCTCTATTCGGCATTCATTTTATTTATTACTCCAGGTATAGCTTGCATATTTAATAGCTGGATCCTTTTTTTTATCCCAATTTCATATTATATTATTTTTAGAGTATTGATTAAGCAAGAAGAAAATTATTGCCTGGAAAAATTTGGTGAAAAATATGCTCATTATAAAAAATATGTACATGCACTATTTCCAAAATTAAGAAAATATAAACCTTTATAATGGTATTTGTAAATAAAAATGACAGAACAAAAAATTGATTACGGAAATTGGGTGCCAAGAAATCTATTATATTTATTATTTATAATAGCAATAATCCCAGCGATCATCACATTGTTCCCCATAATATTAATTATAAAAGTAATTTTATGGGTTCTTGCAGGTATCTTCTTTCTCGTCTTTCTCATTTTTTTGTATTTTTATCATATGTTTGCTAAAAACAATTCCGAATTACAATCTACTATGTGGGATTTT
>SDNM01000148.1 GCA_004524385.1 Promethearchaeota archaeon | reverse complement strand
TCTCGTTTTTATTATTTTATTTATATAAGTATAGTGATTATAGAAGAATTTTTATAAAAATCTTTAGTCTCATTTTTCATATTTTTATAAAAAGAAAATCTAAAATAAAAAAAAAATTAAATTAAAAATCTTTAAGTGCTGAATTAATTCTGCTTATTAACTCTGGTATTTGGTGTTTATCAATAGAACAATAAGCAATTCGAATACCATTTATGTTTTCGTTTACTTTTTCAATAGGGATTACTCCGACTTTATATTTTTTTAATAAATGGTCAGCAAATTCAGTTGCTTTAACTATATCTCGATTTAGATTTATAAAGAGGAAGAAACCCCCTGAATTAGGATCAATTGTTATATTTGGATTGTCTATTTTTTCCAATTCAGAATTAATCTTTTCGTATCGTTCTTTAAGTAAATCTTTAACCTTGTTTCGATCTGTAATGATCTGGTTGAATCCATTTTCTATAAACATTTTCTGAGTTATAACTTGATAGAAATGGTTGCAATTTGAAATTGAGCTCCTATTCATCCCCTCTAATTTGTTTTCGATCTCTTTTTTCAGAATTTCGGATTCATCATCGTTTTTAGTCCAATTTGGTTTTATACCTATAGTTACGAAACCGATTCTCCCACCATACATTAAAAGCTCTTTCGTTATCCCATCCAATTTAATTGGAATAATATCCTCGTCTAATTGATGCAGATCGTAGAACAGAGAAATGTTTATATTATCATCATTATAGACATAAGGTTCATAAGCATCGTCCACGATTACAATAATAGGTTTTTTCAAGGAACTATACATTTTTCTTAATAGATCAATAAATTCCTTAGCCTCATCGAAAGTTGGTGTATAACCTGTCGGATTATTCGGAAAGTTTATTATTATAACTATTTTTTCCTGCATTTTAGAAACTTCTAAAATTGCTTCTTTTAATCCCTGTAGATTCATCTTATTATCCTTAAAAAAATCGAAAGATTTAATCCGAGCTCCTAGATGTTTAACAATGATGTTATCGTAATTTCCCCATCTCTTATTTGGAGAAATAATATATTCTCCCGGATTTAAAAACATCGAACAACTTAAGAAAATTCCATTTGTTACACCTGAAGTGATTATAGGTGTCGTGATATACTTTTTAAGTCTCGCAATCTTCTCTTTTTCTGTTTCTTCGTCGTATGAAGCTTTTTCAATAATATATTTTTTCCAAATTTCTCTTGTATCTGGAAGGCCTCCAATTGAAGCATACGGAACAATATTCTTAATGTGTAGATTGGAATAGTTCTTAATGTCCTTTAAATAACACGGTACCCACTCGTCAGATCCTCCATCGATGAAATCCTTTTCTTTGGCAAAAGCAGATCCAATTGTCCCGATAATCTCGGCTTCCTTTTTTGCTCTTCCTGACCAATAAAATATACCGTCTGGCAGAAAAATTCTTTTTCCTAACTTTGAGAATGCATTATAAAAGGGAGTTTTCTCAATATACTTAAATTCCATGTTATTTTAAAAAATTAATCAGAATTAATTAATTTTTCTATAAAAAAACCATACTTTTAGTATGATATTTGAAATCTTTACAGAATCCGTTCAATTTTTTAAAAATTTTTCAAAGAAATGAAAATTTTTGATGAAAATTAAAAATTTTCTCAAAATACTTGAGATTTTTAGGATACTTAAAGCAACATAATGGTTGTGTTTATTTCTTAATGGATTATAAATGAACAGAAGAGATTAAATACATCAAAATTAATTCATATTTATGTCATTTCTCGAAAACATTAAGAGAAAAAGTGGCAAAAAGTGGATTATATTCTATAGTTTCTTCTTGACTAATATATTAGCAATAATAGGTATTATAATATTATTAGAACCCCATTGGCTAGATCTCAATTATTATGCTCCTCAATATATCGGAGTCAAGCTTAATTTTGTCCTATTAATTTTTCTAATTTTACAAATTCCTTTAATTTATGGGAGTATCCTTCTTATAACTTTTTTAAAGGAGATATTAAGGATAGATTTGATTAATCCAAGTAAAACTCATAAATTCTTACCATTAATTATTATTCTTATATACAATATCTTGATTACTTTACTTCTCTATTTAATTCAGAGTTATTCCAAATTAATACTACAAAGATTAGAATTTCGTCTAATTCCGATTTTTCTCATAATATCAGTAATATTAATACTGCTGATATATCCAATTCAAAAGTATGGTCCAGAATTAAAGAAATATTTATCTGAGAAAAAGATCCCATCTAAATCAAAGGCTTCTATAATTTTAACTCTTATTACAGGAATGTATTTTATTATTTTTGCTTATCCTCTCATAAATCCCCCTGCTAGTGTTATATATAGCGATCTACCTCCAAAACCAGATATTATAGCTCATCGGGGTGGTGCACAATTAGGACCTGAAAACACAATTGAAGTGGCAGATGTAGCATTAGATTATGATATCGTTGGATGGGAAGTAGATATAGCAATTAGTAAAGATGGTATACCTTTTCTTATGCATGATGAAACATTAACGCGAACCACTGATGTTGAGGAAGTCTTTCCCGAAAGAAAGGATGAAAGGGCCGATTCTTTTAAGTGGAAGGAACTTAGAAAGTTAGATGCGGGTTCTTGGTATGTTGAAGATGATTCTTGGGGGCTTATCGAGAAAGGACTTATAACAGAAAAACAAGCGGATAGCTATAAAGGAGCTAAGATTCCATCATTTGAAGAAGTTCTTAATTTTACACGCGAAAAGGACCTAATCCTCGATTTTGATGTGCGGGATCCTCCAGAAGATCATCCCTTCCATGAGGATTTTATAGAAATCTTATTCAATATGACATTAAATTTAACTGAGAAATTAAATAAGATCATGATCCCTACATTATCTGATGAATGGTTGGATTTAATTGAGAAGTATAATGCCTCAAAGATTTGGACTTATGAAAATTATGTTAATACTGGAGATGGCTATTCTAATGCCAAATATAGAAGAAAATATAGAGATGACTTCCCGATTATGGTTTATACTATCAATAGTATTGAACGTTTTTCTCAGCTCTGGTGCTTAGGAGTTAAATGGGTTAAAACAGATTCTCCCCATAAGTTCGCGGATATTAGTGAACCCATTTGGTATATGCAATTAGAACATTATATACTACTTTGGATCATTTTTTATATTGCTGCGGGAACTTCCTTATTATTAATAAGATTTAAAATAAAAAATGAAAATTAAATACGAAAAAAACTATATTTAAAATTATGAGTAATGAAAATAATTCTGAAAAAGAAAAGGAAAAGGAAACCTTTTTTTCTACGTTAAAAGACGGTTTCTCAAAATTTCAAAAAAATTTAGAAGAACAATCTCGTAAAAATGTTGAAAACTGGGAGAATGCTAAAGGAAAAGTAGGCAATTTTTTTAAAAAAATGACAAATAATTGGGACAAACAAGTCAAAGAATGGGGCGATGATATAGAAAGAATTCAAGAAGAAAATAAAGAAAACTGGGAAGCAAAAAAGCAACAAATTAGAGCAGATATGGAACAATGGCAAGAAAATGCGCGACAAGATTGGAAAGAGGGAGTTAAGGCGTGGAATAGGGGGGTGTATAAAGGTATTTTTATGTTTTTAATTATCTTGATAATTCTTCTAGGTGGGCTTTTTGTGATTGTTTATCTTTTTACAACAGTATTGAGTTATGTCCCTTAATTTGCAAATTTTTTCCTCATTTTATTTTTTTTAAATCCATTAGATAATAAATAAAGCTAAATTTTATGGATTTTTACTTCAATTATAAAAACTTAATTCTATTCAAGTTATGAGAACATTCCCTTCTGATAATAAAAAAATCGTGATTAAAGTTTCTACAAATATGATTACGGATGGCGTTGACACTATTTATTTAGATAAAGTTCAAGCGTTTGTGAAGGAAGTAGCGGAATTAATTAAGGAAGGAAAAAATATAATAATAGTTAGCAGCGGGGCTATAGGTTCTGGACTCGCTAAACTTGGCATAAAAATGCGTCCAAAGGAATATAAACAGCTTCAAGCATTAGCTTCTGTTGGGCAAATTCATTTAATGAGTATTTATCAAGAAGAATTTAATAAGCATGGTTTAAATGTAGGACAGATTCTTCTCTCGGCTGACGATACTAAAGACTCGACAAGAAGGGCTAATGTAAGAAATACCTTAGATGTATTATTAGAAAAAGGTATTGTTCCAATAATTAATGAAAACGATTCTGTAGCAATTGAAGAGTTGAGCTATGGAGATAATGATCATCTCTCCGCTTTAGTTGCGATCCTATTATTTGTCGATCTTTTAATAATTTTAACGGATGTTGAGGGATTATATGATAAAAATCCTAAAATACACTCCGATTGCAAATTAATTACTCAAGTAGAGAAGATTGATGATTCTCTAGAAAAATTGGCAGAAGATATTGATGGTGAAATTACTTTTGGAGGCATGAAATCTAAGATTCGAGCAATTAGAAAATTAACAAATATAGGAATTCCAACCATTATAACATCATTTAATAATAAAAATATCTTAAAGAAATTATTAAATGGAGAAGAGTTCGGTACTTATTTTTTAGCTCATAAATAATTTTAATAATTTAAATTTTTGAAAAGAAAAATAAACCTGCGAGTTTTATTTTTATTCATAATAATATTAATAATTAAAGGTTTAAGATTTTTAAATCCTAAAATTATAAAAAAATATTATTAAATTATGGTTTATAATCAAAATTATTTAAGTAAAGAAAATCTCTATCTGTTAATCCCAATAATTTGTTTTATAGGTTGGGGATTAAGGAGTAGACATCTTTTTATAAATGATTTTATAATTTTTTATTTAGCCGGATGTCAAATCTTAAATAATCCTGCTGATCTGTATAAAGTCCCTGCAT
>SDNM01000147.1 GCA_004524385.1 Promethearchaeota archaeon | reverse complement strand
TTTGCGATGAATATTCAACATCATTTTTTCGCCATTAACTTCATGTTCTTCTATTTTTAATATATTGTGGCAAACTCCATAAATTAAATCTAAATTTAGAGTGTCAAGATCTGCTTTAAATATCTTTTGAAATGATTCTCTTAGCCAATGAGTAATCAATTGTCTGTTACAAAATCCAAAGTTTGCAGCACATGCCATTTGACTCAAATAATTTTGAGCTTCGGGAGTGTTCGCAGGGACACAAGCGAGTTCTCTATCAGGAACAGTGATTCGATAATTTTTCATTGCTTTTTCAATGTTTCTCAAAGAATCAGTACAAACTTGATGACCCAAAGCTCTACTACCCGTATGAACCATAACTGTGATTTGGTTTTTTTTAATTATTCCAAGTTTTTTTGCAATATTTTCATTATAAATCTCATCAACTCGTTGTATTTCAATAAAATGATTTCCACTACCTAAAGAACCAAGTTGTTTAATTCCCCTTTGTTTTGCTTTCTGTGATATTATATTAGCATTGGCATCTTTTAAAAAGCCATTTTCTTCACAATGCTTAAGGTCATTGTCGATTGCATATCCTTTATCTAAAGCCCAATTCAATCCATTATTTAAAACATCATCCAAATCTGAATAACTTAAATTAATTTTACCCTTTGAACCTAATCCAGAAGGGATATTTCTAAAAATTGAGTCTAATAAATTAGGCACAATATTTTTAACATCTTTTTCTTCTAATGACGTTCGAAGAAGTCTTACTCCGCAATTTATATCGTAACCAACTCCTCCCGGCGAAATCATACCTGTTTCAGCATCTGTCCCAGCAACGCCACCAATACAAAATCCATATCCTTGATGAGCGTCTGAGAGTGCTATCGCATGCTTTTTTATTCCAGGTAAGCATGCGACATTACTTATCTGATCTAATGTCCTATCTTGCTTTATTCTTTCTAAAATATACTCATTAGCATAAATACGTACAGGTACTTTCATTTGAAATTTTTCAATTTTTCCCTGCAATCGAACCATTAAGGCCTTAGGTGTAATTTCGTAGATATTTTCTTCAATTTTTTTTACATTCATCTTATGGAATAAATTAATTAATTAAATTTCAAAAATTTAATTATATATTAAAAAAAGAGATTAGGGGACAAAATCTTAAAAAAATTTATTTAACATATTTCTAAGCTATTTCAATAAATTTTAATAAACCTAGTTGATCTAAACTATTTATAATTGTTTGTACTTCTGATTGTGGTGTACCAGCTTCTTCAGCAATTTCTGCTATAGTGTGAAAGCCATCTGCTAAATGTGCAATTTCATATTGCTTTTTATCTAAAAATCCTTGAGTTATAACCTGCTTTGGAAGCCGTTTTTCTGTCCATTCAGGCTTTTTATCTTCTGCTTTTCTTAAATCGTCCTCCGATAGTATTAATCCTTTTTTCGCTATTTTTGCTTGAGATTTGAGAAAATCCTTTTTATATATTTTTAGAATTGGAATTTTCAATTGAATTTCTGCAATTCTACCTTTTTCCAAGGTTTTATCTACCACATCCCCGAAATCTTTAAAGATGCGAACGTCACCAGACCAAGTTTTAATCTGATCTCCAAATTTTTCAACAAACTTATCGATGATATCGCTTAAAGCTCTATGGGTTATTTTACTATCGTCGTTTTTATCCGCAGCTGCAGTTATTAGAACACCCTCCTTAAAGACAAGCATTAAATAAAATATTTGCATGTCGATGACCTTGAGCTCGCCACTACCTTTTGAAAATTCCACGCTAAAATCTTTAAGAGCAGTCAAGAATCCAGAAACTAAGTCTTGATTAAACTCAATACTTCCATACTTACGGTGTAAAAGACAGATTCCGGTGAGTTGGTGTATTAAATACACGTTATGAAGCGTTTTTCATCAGCCTCCTAATTAAATAAATTTTTTCAAATTATTTCAAATTCAATTTTATTATTAATATTGAAATTATTATTTATTAATTTCTTTTTTAAATAATAATACTAATCAAATCTTATTTTATATAGGGAATTTGTCATTTGAATTAAATATTATTTAAAGCTGAAAAAAATTGAAATTATGTTAAATATTATTTTAAAAAAGAAAAATAAGAAATTGAAACAACATGAAGTATTATTTATTTATAGTAACCGTTAATAAATTAGAGGAAGGGAAGAAAATTGCAAAAATTCTAATCGAGAATAAAGTTGCAGCATGCGTAAATATAATTCAAAATGTCATATCTATTTATGAATGGAAAGGAAAAATAGAGGAAGATAGTGAATATATTTTATTAATAAAAACTACAGAAGAAAAAAGTGATCTTTTAATTCAAAAGATTCAAGAAATTCATAGTTATGAAACTCCTGAATGTATTGGATTAAGAATTGAAAAAGGGTCTAAAAAATATTTAAACTGGATTGATGAGGTAGTAAATAAATAAACATTTTTTTTTCTTAAATATGACTAATGATATTTTTCACCTAGACTGGATTTTTATAGATTCAATAATAATTATTATATTACTATTAGTTCTAATATGTGTGAAAATCTTTAAAGAAAGATCTAGATGGAGATCCTCTCTTTCAAACGAGTCATTAGAGATCTTTACTCCTAATAAATTAGATATTAATCTTAAAAGTACACACATTACTGTTAGAAATTGGAGTTTTATTAGAAATATATCGTTTAAAGGAGTTGAAACATCAAAACCCATAATTTTTATTATTAGAACAAACAAAAAGAAGAAATTATTATATACTTTAACTGAGGGCTTAAGTAGTTATGGATTTAATGTTATTATTTTGAATCTTAAAATTAGGGCATACCAGAAATATAATCGTTTAGAAAATCCAATCCAAGAAGAGATTAGATCAATTATCTCTACACTTTTAAATCAGTTTGAACAAAACAAATCAATATTGAATTCAAATTATATTTTAATAAATTATTTAGAATCTGAATTTTTTTTTAACTCCATATTATCTGATACTAAAAATTTTGGAATGATTTTAATTAATCCAAAAATTAATAGCGTCAATATTGCGAATATTTATAAGAAATTAAACCAAACTAATTTAGAATCATCCATCTGGGTAATTTTCAGCAAAAAATCGATTTTGATTATGAAAAATAAGAATTTAAAAAGATTTCTAAAGATTGTTCCTTTAGAAAATAACAATCATTTAAGATTACTTACGTTAGAAATAGCACGAAAATCGTTTAAACATTATGAGACAATCCTTTTAGGAATAATTGTTAATCTAATTGAAAAAATATCATTGAAATCCCAATTTTTACCTTAATATATGTCAAAAGAAAAAATACTAAGAGAACACGAGATATCTGTTGTGTATTCTGATAGAGATTGGCAAATTCTAAACTCTAAGAGAAACAGAGCAACATATTTATTAAAAATGTTCGCTAAGGAAGGTTTAAATCCTTATATATATGGAAGCATTGCTCGAGGAAATGTACATCAAGATAGCGATATTGATATTGTATTTACTCATCAAATTCCTTCCTATCAAATTGAATTTATATTAGGGAAAAATGGCTTTAAAAACTATTTTAGAGAAATTTTAATGGCAACACCACTAGATTCGTTAAAACTTTACATTTATTTAAGTGAACTGGAATGTATTACTGTTCCATTATCTAAACTAAATATGAAAGGAATGGAGTTTTACGATTTTGGAGGGAAAGCTAATTTAAAGCAATTAAAATCGAACATTAGAGTATCTGGTATAGATAAAAGGTTAGTGCTAATTAAGCCTACATCAAAAGGACATGATGAATTTTCAATTATTAATAATGAACGCATTGCAGCTAAAGAATTAGGAATTAATATTGAGACTGTAAATGAAAGAAAAAAAGTTTTGTTAAAAAGAGAAAAACATGGTAGAACAGGCGTATTCCTAAAAAGAACAATCGAAATAGACGAATCCACTGAAGAGGTTTTAAAAAAGTTAGCTAATAAAAAATCAATTGTTAGAAAAAAGTTATATAAGAGATGATGAAATCAAAAATAGTCATATCAAAAGGAGATACTTATTATATCAAAAGAAGAGGCATTCCTAAAGGCTGCAAATATTGCTTACAAGGAGCAAAAGTCGTCCTATTTCTAAATGGAATTTGTCAAAAACCAGATCATTGTTCATGGTATTGCCCGATTTCTGCAGAAAAAAGAGGTAAAGATATAACATTTGCTGATGAAATAGAAATAACATCAAAAGAAGAATTACTAGAAGAAATTGAGAAGATTAATGCGAAGGGAATCAGTATCACTGGAGGAGAGCCATTACTAGAGTCTAATCTTGATAAAACTTATGATTATATTAAATATATAAGGGAAGTCCAAGGTAATAGGTTCCACATACATCTCTACACAAATGGTATTAATTTTAATGAAGTTATAGCTAGTAAACTCGCCAAATATGGATTAAATGAAATAAGATTTCATCCTCCCAAGAAAAATTGGGAAATTATTAAATATGCACTCAATAAAGGCATGTCAGTTGGAGCAGAGGTTCCTATTATTCCAAACTATGAATATGTAAAGTATCTTGAAGATTTTATCATTTATTTAGATAGAATAGGAGCAGAATTTATTAATTTAAACGAATTTGAATTTTGTTTTCCTAATAGTCAATCATTAAAAGAAAAAGGATTTCAATTAAAAGAAGGAACGATGGCTGTAGTTAAAAACAGTAAAGAAACGGCACTTGATTTAATCAATAAATTAGCTGATAAAGTCTCTATTAAAATTCATTTTTGTACAATAAGAGCTAAGGACTATCATCAGTTAAAAAATCGATATTTAAGAAGAGCTAAAAATATTAAATTACCTTACGAAGAAATTAATGATGACGGTCTCTTATTATACGGTCAAATCGAAGGAGACAAAAAAAACATATTAATATTAAGTCAATATCTATTAT
>SDNM01000146.1 GCA_004524385.1 Promethearchaeota archaeon | reverse complement strand
TGCGAGTGTTGCATTTATGTTTAGGGTTGGCCTTTTGTTAATTTCACGCCAACGTCCTAATAATATTTTCGCATCTTCATCCCATTCTGATTCGTCCTGAGGAGGGATCCGAGGTTCGGAAAGTCGAATTGACTCTTGTGAACCGATTTTTCTTTTTAATTGATCATTTTTTTTCTCAGTAATAGAATATAACACCTTTTAATTATTGAATCTGTATTCTTCTTAATAATTAAAGAATTCATAAAAAAATTTGTTTAATATTAAAGAAACAATTTAGTTTCAGCTTCGAATATTTTATCAATGGTCATTTAATTCTTCCCCAAAATAAAAAAAATTTTGAAAAAAAGTTTCTTTTCAAATTTTAATCAAACTTTTTGTGATTTCCTTAGCATGCACCAAAGTGGTATTTCGGTTTTCGGAATTATAACATGTTCAACTACTTCAAATCCAAATTTCTGATAATATACCATATTCTTTTTCGTATTAGTTTCTAGATATATCGGTAATCTTTCATTATCGATTTTTGTAATCATAGCTCTTAAGAGTGAACTGCCATAACCTTTTCCTTGCTCTTCTGGATCGACGGCTATGGATTGAAGGTACCAATGATCAAAGGGTGCTAGACGCTTATGTGCAGGACCTATATATTTATATATCGGCATACCTTTTTTCATTGCTTTGAATCCAGTTTTACGCATTGCATGAAAACCACCGTTTCTCAACATGCTCCACATAGATTGATGAACTTTTTTTGGAGGTATCCATACAGCAGCTCCTTCTAAATTCTCAGATGTAGCGTATACTTCACCATTTCGGATTCCATACTTATAAATTGCTACAAATCCATAGAGGACTTTCTCCCTTCTTTCAATTTCATCGGGAAACATATATTTGGTAACGGGGTCATCTTGAAAAGCTCTACCTGACACCTTACATGCCTGTTTAATATGTTTTTTTGTTAGCCTGAAAAGATTCTTTAATTCATCATTCATTTTCAATTTCTTTTCTTTTCTAATTTTTTTTAAATTTTAATTTCGCTTAATTTTGTTTCATATCTTTAGCTATGGTCAGATACTTTTCCAGATTCTTCCTGATTTCCCTTTTATTATACTTTCCTACACTAGTCTTTGGAACCTCATCAACAATGGCCACCAATTTAGGAAGCATCCAATTGGTTATCTCACCTTTATCCACGCCTTCGCTCTTTAGGAATTCGATAAAGTCATTTTCCGTTTTATTGGAATTAGGCACAAGCTTTATAATTGCCAGCGGTTTCTGACCCCATACTTTATCTGGGACTCCCACAACAGTAGCTTCAAGGATAAAATCAGCCATATTGGCAAGATTTTCAAGAAGCACTGTTGGAACCATTTCAGAACCGCTCCTAATAACATCTGACATCCTGTCAGCGATAACTATGAAATCCTCCTCATCAACCTTGGCTAAATCTCCTGTATGAAACCATCCATCACACCATACTTCAGCGGTTTTTTCTGGATTCTTGTAATATTTTTCTATTACCCAAGGACCACGAATAACAATCTCACCAAGAGTTTTATTGTCATGTGGGACGGGCTCTCCATTTTCTGCTATAACTTCAACCTCAATTCCGGGAATAGGAAGTCCCGTTTTAACCCTTACTTTATCAAGTTTTTGTTTTGACCAATCTCTCATATATTTCTTGACGAAAGATCTTACGGTTGTTGGCGCAGTTTCAGTCATTCCATATCCCGATGTTGCCGAAAATCCTGGAATTTTCTTCTCAACTTTAGCTTTTAAACCTAGCGGTAGAGCTCCACCGCCCACTCTAACATATTTAAGGCTACTAAAATCATACTTATCTATATCTTTATACTCAATAAGTAAAGCCAGAATTGTTGGAACCACAGCTGTAGTTGTTACTCTTTCGGTCTGAACTAAATCGCAAAATCCATCAACCGTGAATGTACCAGGCAATACCAATTTTGCAGACAAAAAGCCGTAGATGAAAGGTGCACACCAGGCGTGGACGTGATATAATGGGGTGATCATCATGAACACGGTATTCTCGCCAAGCTGTACGTAGGAAGGATCATTGATAAAACTGGCATGGGCTATTAGATGCAAAGTTTGAAGATAAAGCGCTCTGTGAGTGAACATCGCGCCCTTAGGTAATCCTGTAGTGCCGGTAGTATAACAAAGAGTGGCATAGTTATCCTCACTTAAATACGGCCATTGAAATTTATCAGATTCCTGCTCAAGCAATGCTTCATACTCATAAAGATTTTTTATTTTTGTATCGGGTAGCCCTGGTTTATCCGACATATACACGAATTTCTCTACTTTGTCTTTTATTTTGTCATAAATCGCTTCAACTAAAGATAAAAATGAATCATCAAAAAATAGAATTTTATCTTCAGCATGATTAATGGTATATATAATGTGATCTTGAGCAAGCCTTATATTGATTGGATGGAGTACTGCTCCACTACATGGTACAGCATAGTAAAGTTCTAAGTGTCTGTGCGTATTAAGAGCCATTGTAGCAATTCTATCACCTGGGTCACCTGGCTTTCCGGGTTTCACACCGAGAGAGCTCAATGTATTTGCCAGACGACAGGTACGCTTATACCATTCAAGCCATGTGAAACGTTGGTATTCACCCGTAATATGGTTTCTGTACACAACCCCAATCTCATCTGGATAAATCCTTACAGATTTTTTCATAAAAGTCGTGAGAATTAGGGGATAATGAATACTAAATTCAGGATAGGTCTTATATTTCATTGTCCTTATTCTTACTCTTATTTAATTAATAATTTATATAGTTGGAAAAAATAAATGATTTATTTAAATTGAGGTAACCAATTACTCTCTGCTTCAAACATCTCCTCGACCATGTCTCTAACTTCTCTGGGAGAACAAACGCTAGCGGTATTCGGATCTAATAAAACCGCATGGTATATCTTCTCTTTATCTAATTCGAGTGCTCCCTCAACTGCTGCTTTTTGGACCATTATATTTGAAATACATAGTGCTTGACAAACTGTGGGTAATTCAATACCACCTTGAGGATGCAATCCCTGACTATCAGCTGCGACTGGTACTTCTACGCAGCATTCTTTTGGTAGGTTTGTGATTAATCCTCCATGTTTATTTATTACATTCCCATTAAACATAAATGGTTTGTTGGTTTCAATAGCGTTCATAATATACGATGCATATTCCCCGGAATGTCTTTTTTTAAGTTTAAGCTTTTTTCGTTTCAATTTTCGGGCAATTTTCTTGTCTACACTCTCAGAATTTCTTTTACTCATCAAATAATTGAAATTATGTTCTAAATTAGCAAAAATCATTGTACCTCTGTATTTTTCTAATAAATCCTCTCGTTTCCTATAGTAGGGAAGGTATTCACTTAAATGTCCCGAGGACTCAGTCATAAAATAGCCCGTAGCCCTACCCATATCAACTCTTAATCTTTCCGCCTCTTCGAATCTCGGATTTTCTTCCAATTTTTTATTTAAAAGTGGATACGCATTTTTCCAAGGTGAGGACTTATTTTCTCTGTACAATAATTCAATAAACCAGGCCATATGGTTAATTCCTGCACATAAATATGAAAAATTTTCTTCTTTAAGCCCTAAAGCATGCCTAAGTCCAAGTGCAGTACCAAACACACCATGACAAAGACCAACCGTAGAATCAGGCATAATTCTATTGCAATACCAAGTTACCATCACCATTGGATTTGTATAATTTAGAAGGAGAGGTTTGTCACCATCTTTTCCACTATTATAACCTACTTCTTCAATATCTTTTAAAATGGATTTCATAACATGGGCGTTTCGCAGAAAGCGGAATACTCCTCCTGGTCCAAGAGTATCCCCAACACACTGCGTTACATTGTATTTATATGGTATATCCATGTCTAATTTATAGGCTTCATATCCTCCGACATGGATAGCATTGATAATATATTTCGCACCTTCAATAGCCTTACGTTGATTTGTCGTTTTCTCAAAGCTAACTCCCTCAAATTTTTCTGGATAATTCTCTTTCAACTTTACCATATATCTATACATTAAATCTAAATAATGTGCATCAATATCTTCAAGACAAATAGTAGTATCTTCTATTAATGAAGGTAAAGTGAGAATATCTGTTAGAACATTTTCTCCAAAAACAAATGACCCTGCGCCAATAAAAGCAATTTTTAGCATTATAATTCAATTGAATTATTTTTATTATTAAACTCTTTATTTTTTATCTAACCATATTTCAGCTGGAAAATAAGAATTTTCCATTTTTTTCAATTCTGGTTATTTTATTTTGCTCTTCTAAATAGATTAAATGACTAAGCACTTCACTTAATGCCAAAAAAGAGTTTATCTCGGTTAAATCATTTCCAAAATGGATTTCCGCGATCCTTACTGGGGTTAATGGATTCTCCTTTATTATATTTGAAATTTCCTTAAGCCTATTTTTATGGTGTTCTTTAATTTCTAATATCCGTTCGGATGGATTGTAAATAACATCTTGATGAGCCGGAAAAATTATTTTTGAATTTAAATCGTCAATTTTATCTAAAGATCTTAAATAATAGTCCAAAATATTATTGAAATCGTATTTCTTTTTAAGCGTTGGAGTCATAATAAAACTTCCTATATGGGGTGTTATTTCGGAAAGAATATGATCTCCTGAAAATAAATAGCGTCTATCATTGTCAAATACGCAGATATGCCCTACGGCATGGCCAGGTGTCCATATAATCTTTAATTTATTTGTGCCAATGCTAATTTCTTCGTTATCCACTAAAAGCTTATCGGGTTTATGATATCTTGCCAATTTTGGCATAGCCGTAAGAACTTGAACAATTCTATCTCCTTGTTTTTCAGAAATACCATATTTTATCATTCTTTTGGCAAGTTCCCTCGCCTCATTCTCTAATTCTTTAGATTTATTAGTATTCGTTCCCCATTCAATTATCTCGTGAGTAATCTCGT